>JBEVHX010000040.1:0-11607 GCA_040510995.1 Candidatus Nanopelagicales bacterium | reverse complement strand
CGGGCAGCCCGGACTCCAGTTCCGACAGCCGCCGACGCTTCTTAGCCTTGCGCTCGCGGCGGGCGACGGCGTCCTCCTCCAGCAGCTCTTCGAGCAGGTCGCGCAGCTCGGAGCGGAGGAAGTCACGGGTCGCCAAGTCGCCCATCGACAGCCGCAGGGATGCGAGCTCGCGGGTGACGTAGTGGGTGTCGGCGATCAGCCGGTCGCCGCGCGCCCGGTCATCCAGGTAGGTCACCCGGTCGCGGTCGGCCTGCCGGTTCTGCGCCAGCAGGATGAGCGGGGCCGCATACGACGCCTGGAGCGAGAGCATCAGGGTGAGCCCGATGAACGGCCACGGGTCGAACCGGACGGATTCGGGCAAGAGCACGTTCCACAGCACCCAGACGGCGACGAACGCCGTCATGTACGCGATGAAGCGCCAGGAGCCGATGAACCGCGCGATCCGCTCGCTCGCCTTGCCGAAGGTCTCGGTGTCGATCGCCGGGCGCAGCGAGCGGCGCGGCTCCAGCGGCTGGTCCAGCCGGTCGGCGCGCCGGCCGGACTCACGCACCATGGACGTGGCCCTCCAACGGGTGGTCGGCGTCGTCGTCCTGCTCGCGCCAGCCTTCGGGGAGCATGTGGTCGACGACGTCGTCGACCGTGACCGCACCGAGCAGATGGTCGGTGTCGTCTACCACAGGCAATGCCACGAGGTTGTATGCGGCGAAGTACCTGGCGACCGCAGCGAGGGCTGCCTCCGGGCCGAGCGGCTCGATCTCAGTGTCGACGATGCCGGAGACCAACGCCGACGGCGGCTCGCGCAACAAGCGCTGGATGTGGGCGATCCCGACGAAGCGACCGGTGGGTGTCTCGAGCGGAGGGCGGCACACGTACACCTGGGCCGCGAGAGCTGGCGACAGCTCCGCGTTGCGCACCCGGGCTAGGGCCTCAGCGACGGTCGCGTCCGTGCCGACGATGACCGGCTCAGTGGTCATCAGACCGCCGGCGGTGTATTCCGCGTAGACCAACAACCGTCGCACGTCGTCGGCCTCGTCCGGTTCCATTCGCTCGAGCAGCTTCTCTGCCTTGTCCGGCTGCTGCTCACCGAGCTCGCCAAGCAGGTCGGCGGCGTCGTCGGGCGCCATGGCCTCCAGAATGTCGGCCGCGCGCTCCTCTTCCAGGTTGCCCAGGATCTCCACCCGGTCGTCCTCAGGCATCTCCTCGAGCACGTCAGCGAGCCGTTCGTCGTCGAGCGCGGCGGCCACCTCGGCCCGTCGTTTCGAGCTGAGGTCGTGCATGATCGAAGCCAGGTCGGCGGCTTTGAGCTTCTCGAAGGTGGCCAACAGGTTTGCTGCCCCCTGCGCCGCCTCGGCGACCCCGAATCCGCTCACCGCCCGCCAGTCGACGGTGAGGGTCTCTCCGCGGCTGCGGAACCGCGACCGGTGCGCCCTGTCACCGCGACGGACGAACACCTTGGAAAGCAGCCAGTCACGGTTACGGTTCTGCTCCATCGCGACATCGAGGACGGTGACTGTGCTGCCATCCTCATCGAGGGTGACCTGTCGGTCGAGCAGCTCGCCGAGCACCACGGTCTCACCGGTGCGCTGCTCGAAGCGGCGCATGTTGAGCAAGCCGGTGGTGACGACCTGCCCGGGGTCCAGCGCGGTGACCCGACCCATCGGACAGAAGATCCGCCGACGCGGGGGCACCTCGACGACGAGCCCGAGTACCCGGGGCTGCTCCTTGCCCGGCCGCAGAGTCACGACGACGTCGCGCAGCCGGCCGACCTGGTCGCCGATCGGGTCGAAAACAGCCGCCCCGGCCAGCCGCGCGATGAAGACCCTGCTGGGCGACCCGTTCACGGCCTGAAGGCTAGTCGCCGGATCAGTCTTACCAGGCGGCCAAACCCCAGCGCAGCGTGTGCGATGTGCCGGGCTCGAGGGTCACCAGTCCGGTCCCGCTGTTGAACGCATCGCCCGGGCACGACATGGGTTCGATGGCGATGCCCTGGCGACGCCGCCCCGGTGCAAGCGTGTCGCCGGTGTAGATCTGCAGAAACTCCGCGCCCTCGCCAAGCCAGAGGTCCACACCCCGCGAACGGTCCGCGGTCGTCAGGTGCACGACGACCCTGCCGTCGTTGTCCTTGTTCAACGAGCAGTATGCGGTGTCCAGGCGCGTGTCCCGTATTTCACGCGCGGTTCGGAAGTCGTATGCAGTGCCCGCGACCGGTTCTGTGCCCGTCGGCAGGCCTCGGTCATCTGTGCGCAGCCACTCCTCCGCGGGAACCGTGAGCAGGACGTCGTCGACCAGGGCCGTCCCCGCCGTGACGTACGGATGTTGGCCGACCCCGTAGGGGACTGGTTCGGAACCTGCGTTGACTCCGGTCAGCGTCACGGCGAGGCCCGAGTCGGTCAGCTCATAGTGGGCGGACACGTCGAGCCGGAATGGGTAGCCCGGTTGCGGCCAGACCCGAACCGTCAACGAGACTGCTGTGTCGGAGCGATCGAGCAGGGACCACTCGGTCCATCGGACGAGCCCATGGATCGCGTTGTGCGCCTCGACCTCGGACAGCGCTAGCTGCTGGTTGGCGCCGGCCCATGAGTACCGACCGTCTCGGATTCGATTCGGCCAGGGCGCGAGGATCTGCCCCCGGCCGCCGTCCGGGCGTGCTTGCTCCAGGTATGCGTCGACCACGGCGCGACCTCCGACGTCGTAGGACCGCAGCCCGCCGCCGACCTGCACGACCACCGCGACCTGGTCGCCGTGCCGGATCTCGTACTGCTCGCCGCTCGGGATCACATCCATGACACTCCCTTGCTCGATGAAGGCAACGTCAACAGCCGCGGCGCGTCACGGTGTGCTCGGTGCCCCCGCTTCACTCCGACGTGACCAGCCGCGGACGTAGTCGACGACGAACTCGAACGGATAATCCGCGGGTGCCTCGTCATCGCCGTCGGGAGGGAACTCGTACACCCCCAGCATGAGCTGCATCGGGTAATTGGGAGACTGCTCGACGGTTCGCACCAGCGTGTGGTCGGCGTAGAAGTCGACCCGCGAGTCCGACCAGTCGACCGCATACACGTGGTAGTCGGTGGCGTCGATCTGCAACGGGACTCGGCTGAAGTCATCCACGAGGGTTGGGTCGTGAAACGGGTGGATGCCCATTCCTACGAGGGCGCGATCTGCCCCGACGTCACGTCCGAAGATCTCGACCATGCAGATCTCGCCCGATCGCTCGGGCTCGTCCTCATAGCCGATCATCCAGAGCGCGACCATTGCCCGGGGATGGTCGATGGCCCGGAGCCTGGTCTCGATATACCCGCGATGCGGGGTGTAGAGCCGGCGGGGCTCCTGGGCTTCGCGGACGACCAGGCCATCAGTGAACCGACACTGGCCGATCGAGCTCCCGACCGGCCCAGAGAACACCCCGGTCTGGATGGCCGTCGTCTTGATCTGTCCGTCGAACTCAGGGCTCCAGGGCGCTTGGTCGGCGTCGATCTGCAGTACCAGCGTGCTTTCCGACATCCGGTGGCGCGGGGCGGTTCGGGCGCGGGAGCTCCACTGCGGCAGGTAGTACGGCAGCCAGCGGCCGGGATCGAGCTCCGGCCCGTCGAACTCCTCGATGAAGTCAGCCGACCACTGCGCCGGGTCCTGCGACGGGTGCGTCATGGCACGCTGCGCAGGTTGACTAGCCGCGGTCCCGGTGTCTGTCCAGCGTTGCCCATGCCCAGTACCCAGCTCTGCATGTCGGCAGCGTGCCAGATCGCCTTACGCCCTCACTCAGTGAGGGATGGGCGTCGACGCTGTCTGCGGTGGAGCACCATCGGCGGGGGGCCGCTGGTGACGGCATTCGTCGGGGGCGGCGGGGCGAGGTGAGCGTCTTCGTTTCCGCGCCCGTATGCGTCGACGATGCCGATCGGCTCAAGTGCCCAGACCTCCGAAGAGGCCGCCCAACGCGCCGGTTGGTCCTCCCCGTCCGAGGGGTTGAGCCGCTTCGCGTGCAGCAGGGGAACCACCGCGCCCCACTCCGGTGAAGCCGTCGGGACCCGGCGGCACCGGGCGCTCCACGTCACCAGGCGTGCACCGTTGTCCTTGCTTCGAGCCGTCACGTCAACCACACCGCCGTCACTGAGGCCCGGCAGCGGTTGCTCCAGACCCCCACCGACCAGATAAGCCCGGCCGTCCTCCCACACGTGCCACACCGCGCGCGGCCGACCCAGCGCCGGGAACGCTACCCAGAGCAGGTCCGACTTCTTGGCCGACTCGACGAGCAAAGCTTCCTCGACCGCGGGATTGAGTCGACGAGCCATGCGCTCAGCCTGCCACGATGCCGGGATGCCCGAGGCGTCCGACGTGCAGGCGCTGCACGCCCCCTCGCGGCGGGACATCGGGCTGATCGCCATCGGTGTGGTTGCGGTGTCCACGTCGGCGCCGATCATCGCCGCAACCGCCGCCCCGACGATGGCGATCGCGTTCTGGCGCAATGCGTTGGGCGCAATGGCGATTGCACCGGTTGCGCTGGTCCGCAACCGCGGCGAGCTCCGCCGGCTCAAGCGCCGCGAGTGGCTGGTGACCCTGTTCGCCGGCGCCATGCTCGCCCTGCACTTCGGCACATGGATCCCGAGCCTCGACTTCACCTCCGTGGCGTCGTCGACTGCCTTGGTCGCGACCCAACCCGTCTGGGCCGCACTGATTGCCCGCGGTCAGGGTCACGTGATCCCGCGAACTGCCTGGCTCGGGATCGCCATCGCGCTGCTCGGCGTGCTCGTGCTCACCGGCGTCGACGTGTCGTTGTCCGCCCGCGCGTTGTGGGGTGACCTACTCGCGCTCGCCGGCGGCGTGTTCGCGGCCGCGTACGTCTCTGCGGGCGCGGTGGCTCGGCGGACCCTCAGCACGACCGCATACACGCTGATCTGCTATGCCTTCTGCGCCGTTCTGCTGCTCGCGGTATGCGTGCTCGGCCGGCAGCAGCTGACCGGCTACAACGCGGACACGTGGGCCAAGATCGTGGCGCTGACGGTGGGCGCCCAGCTGCTCGGACACTCCGTGTTCAACGTAGTCCTCAAGACCACCTCACCCACCGTGCTGTCGCTCGCGATCCTGTTCGAGATGCCCGGCGCGGCGATCATCGCCGCCGTCTGGCTCGGCCAGACCCCGCCCTGGGGGGTCATCCCGGCGGCCGCCCTGCTGCTCGCCGGCGTCGCGATCGTGGTGCGTTCGCAGGGCGAGGATGCCCCACCGGCGGCGCCAGCGGAGTAGCCGCATACGCTCCGACGCATGGCTGACCGCACCCTGCGATCCCGTCGTTCCTGCCTCGCCGTTCCGGGCAGCAGTCCGAAAATGATCGACAAGGCGCGCGACCTTCCGGCCGACCAGGTCTTCCTCGACCTCGAGGACGCGTGTGCGCCGCTCGCCAAGCCGGACGCGCGCAAGACGATCGTGGCCGCGCTCAACGAGGGTGGCTGGGGCGACAAGACGCGGGTCGTGCGGGTGAACGACTGGACGACGCACTGGACCTACCGCGACGTCGTCGAGGTCGTCGAGGGCGCCGGTGCCAACCTCGACTGCGTCATGCTGCCGAAGGTGCAGACCGCTGAGCAGGTGGTCGCCCTCGATCTGCTCATGACGCAGATCGAGAAGACGATCGGCTACGAGGTCGGCCTGATCGGCATCGAGGCGCAGATCGAGAACGCTCGCGGCTTGGTCAACGTCGACGCGATCGCCACGGCGTCGCCGCGGGTCGAGACCATCATCTTCGGACCGGCCGACTTCATGGCCAGCATCAACATGAAGTCCCTCGTGGTGGGGGAGCAGCCGCCGGGCTACGACGTCGGGGACGCCTACCACTACATCCTCATGCGGATCCTGATGGCGGCGCGCGCCAACGACAAGCAGGCCATCGACGGGCCGTACCTGCAGATCCGCGACGTGGACGGCTTCCGTCGGGTCGCCAGCCGGTCGGCAGCGCTCGGATTCGACGGCAAGTGGTGCCTGCACCCGGGCCAGATCGACGCGTGCAACGAGGTGTATGCGCCGCGGCAGGACGACTACGACCACGCCGAGCTGATCCTGGACGCCTACGACTGGTACACCAGCGAAGCCGGAGGCAAGCGCGGCGCGGCGATGCTCGGTGACGACATGATCGACGAGGCGTCGCGCAAGATGGCGCTGGTGATCGCGGCGAAGGGGCGTTCCGCCGGGATGCAGCGCCAGCAGGTGTTCACCCCGCCCGACTCCTGACCCGAATACGGACGTTGGCGGTATCGGGACACGCGGCCCCAAGCCAACGTCCAGATTCGCGGAGACGAGGGAGTGGGAGGATGGCGGGCATGAGCGGGCTCACGTTCCCCGTCGACCAAGTCGGCGTCTTACGGGGCCCGATCTCGTACGCGTTCAGCGGCGGCCGGCGTGACTTCGTGTCGACCACTCAACTGGTCGCCTCGCGCCACGACCTGGAGCGCACCCTGGAGATGGCGCCGCGGGCGCAGCAGGTGCTCAGCCGGCTGTCTGGTTCGGCCGGAACGGCGCCGCCGACCGGTGCCGCCTGACATCGAGACGCACCTGGGCCGTCACCTCGGCCCGGTGTCGGCCCGGGCGTCCGTCACGTTCCTCGGCACCGAGGCGATCGAGGTGCTGCGCTTCGTCGACGGCGCATTCGTGCGGTACGTGACCGTCGGCATGAGTCGACATCCGATGACCGACCCGACGCAGCCGCTTGTCGACCCGTTGGCCGGCCCACGCGCCGAGCTCGTCCTCAGCGTTCGGGCGTTGCGCGGCCAAACGCATCACGGCGTGGTCCGCACGATGGCGGTCCTGGCGAGCGCACCCGCCGTCGACGGCCTTGTGTTGTCGGCTGGGGCGTCGCTCGACCTCGATGCCCCGCTCTGGGAAGGAGCCCGCTTCCACGCGGTCTTGCTGGGTGCGGCCGGCGGCCTGGTCCCCGACCTTGCGCTGCCGCCGGCGGGCCCGGTCCGCTTCCACCCGGTGCTGCCCATGACCGCGCATGAAGCGGCCTGGAAGCGCGCGAACGGAGCCGACGCCCTCGAAGCGCTCTGGCTCGCGCAGGCGATCGACCTGCGCGACCCCGGTCGACGGGCTGCGTCGTTCGAGTCGCGATGAGTGTCGAAGGGGGCGACGCGCGCGCTGCGCGGCGGAGCCGAGGCAGTCACGACAAGGCGGTGCTCCAACTCCGCGACATGTTCCTGCGGCAGGAGCAGGCGAGCGCGCGCATGGGAGCCCCGATGTACGCGGACCTGTGCAAGCGGTCCGCGGCCGACGTGCTGGCCGGTGGACCGGTGCTGAGGGTCGCGGCCGCGCACCTGGACGCGCTGCCGAAGCTCACCCCGTTGCGGCTGCTCGGCGGCCTGCACCGGGTGGTGCTGTCCGGACGCGCGCCAGAGCTGGCGGCGTACTACCCGAACGTCGGCGGTACCGCCACCGATCCGAACGGGAGATGGAGTGCCTTCCTCGCCACGTGCGACCGGCATCGCGACGAGCTGAGCAAGACGCTCGATCATCCACCGCAGACGAATGAGGTCGGCCGCGCCGCCGTGTTGGTTGGCGGCCTTGCGGTCGCGCTCGCCGCGACGGGCCGACGACCCGTGCGGTTGCTCGAGCTGGGCGCGAGCGCGGGGCTGAACCTGCGCGCCGATCGCTTCTGCGTTGAGGACCGCGGGCCACCCGACTCGCCGGTCCACCTCGAACACGTCTGGCGTGGCAACGTGGTGCCGGCCGTCGACATTGACGTCGTGGAACGTCGCGGCTGCGACCTCGCGCCGGTCGACCCGACGACCCCGGAGGGGCAGCTCTGGCTCACCTCCTACGTCTGGCCCGACGACCTCGCGCGGCACGAGCGACTGCGTGCAGCGTTCGCCGTGGCGGCTGCGGTCCCGGCCGTCGTGGACCGAGCCTCAGTGCTGGACTGGCTGCGCGACATCACGCCGGCCGGCGGTGCGCTGACCGTGCTGTGGCACTCGGCTGTGCGGCTCTACCTCACGACGCACGAACGTGCGGAGTGGGATCGAAGGGTGGCCGCCATTGGCATCCAGGCCCGGGCCGAGTCACCCGTTGCGCACCTGTCCCTCGAGCCGGCCGACGACGTCCGGGCATACGCGGTCCGGCTGACAACCTGGCCCGGTGGCATGGATCGCACCCTCGGAACCGCCGGCGCGCACGGCATCCCGGTCCTGTGGACCCTTGACGCTTCGTGAGACCGGGCGGCACCGTCGGTCCGTGCGCCCGCCACCCACGTGCCCCCGCTGCGGCGGCCCACTGCGCGCGCCGGGGCTCTGGTCGAGCGCCTGGGCGTGTGATGTTCATGGCGACGTGCAACCGTTGCAGCCCGCGGTCGCGTTGAGCCCGGAGGGACTGCGATCCTTCGCCGCGGAGTCGCGTGTGCCGTTGTGGCTGCCCTGGCCGCTGCCGCTGGGCTGGCTGGTCACCGGTCTGACGTATGCCGGCGACGATCGGACTGGCGCACACGCAACCGTCGTCGTGTGCTCGGGTCCGGCACCCCTCGGCGGTGCCGCTGACCTGATGGTCATGGCCGAGGAGCCGGGGATCGGGGTGGGAGCGCGCTTCGCCGGCTTGCCCGGCCCAGACCCAGGCGACGGCTTCATGACCGGCCCCCCGACGGTCAAGGCGCATACCGCCGGCCACGTGATCGCGCTGTGGGAGGTGATGGGGGAGGCTGACCGGAGTGTGTATGTCGGTGAGGCACGCGGGCACTGGCTGTGGATGGTGACCTGGCCTGAGACGGCGAGTCTCATGCTGTACTCGCGGCTGCACCTGGTGGACCTGCGCGAGGCGGCGTATCCAGCGGACGTCCCATTCGGCGCCCGGTCGCCGCGACTCGCCTGAGCGACGGACCTGAGGCGTCCACCGATGGTGTGTCGTTGTCCAGCAGCAAGAGCCCTGGAAGACCACCACAGGTCCCGGGCTCGACGGGCGTGGGTGGGCGAGCCGTAGCCTGGCGGCTGTGCGTATCGACATGCACACCCACTCGACCGCAAGCGACGGCACCCTGTCCCCGACGGCCGTGCTCGACCGGGCGGCACTCTTGGAGCTGGACGTCATCGCGCTCACCGACCACGACACGTTCGCCGGGCTCGACGAGGCGCAGATCGCAGCCAGCCGGGTGGGTGTCTCGCTGGTCGAAGGCGTGGAGCTGTCCTGCATGTGGTCCGGCAACGGCGACCCTGTCCGGCTGCACCTGCTCGGCTACCTGATGGACCGCGACGATCCGGCCCTGGCCGAGGGGCTGCGGCGAGTTCGCGACGACCGCGTCCCGCGACTGCAGCGCATGACTGAGCGACTTGCGGCGGACGGCATCGAGATCACGTGGGACCAGGTCGCGGCGGTCGCGGGCTCATCGTCCGTGGGTCGCCCCCATCTGGCCGATGCGCTCATCGCGACCGGCGCAGTCGCCGACCGGGAGGAAGCTTTCGACCGTTACCTGCACCAGGGCACGCCGTACTACGTCCCGCATGCTGCCTTCGAGGTGCTGGACGCGATACGTCTGGTGATCGGCACGGGCGGGGTCACCGTCTTCGCGCATCCGCTGGCTCGCAGTCGCGGGCGAACCGTTCCCGACGAGGCGATCGAGCAGATGACTGACGCCGGCCTGGCCGGCCTCGAGGTGGACCACCGGGACCACTCTGCCGAGGATCGGGCGCACCTGCGCGGTCTGGCCGCGAGGCTCGACCTGCTGACGACTGGCTCGAGCGACTACCACGGCACCGGCAAGAAGGACAACGAGCTCGGCGAGAACCTGACTGCGCCGGACCAATGGGAGCGGCTGCAGGCGACAGCGACCCCGCCCGGTGCTCGGCGGCCGCGGGTCTAGGCGGTCAGCTCGAACCAGACGACCGTGCCCCTGGTGCCGTCCGGCTGCCATCCCCAGGCATCCGCGAGCGTGTCGACGAGTGCAAGGCCACGGCCCCCGAGGTCCTCGGGCGTCGCGCCGCGGACCGTCGGGCGGCCGTTGCCGCCCGCATCGCGGACCTCCACGCGCAGCGTGCCGTCGACGGCTTCGACGGTGAGTCTGAACGGGGCCCGGCCGTGGCGGAGGGCGTTGGTGACGATCTCGCTGGTGAGCAGCACGGCGACGTCGGCGTCGGTCGGCAGCCGGCCCTCGACCACGAAACCGTGCACGAGACCCCGGGCCCGACGCACCTGGTCAGGTGTCCCCTTGAGCACCGCGTCCAATTTGCTCGTCCACTCCTCATCCGCGCCCAGACCAGGCTAATCCGCGCGAACGCGTGAATCCCAGAAGCTGGCCATGAGTGCTGCCGCCGCGTCGGGCTGCTCGGCATTGGGCGAGTGCGCCGCGCCGGCGATCACGGCGTGACTGGCGCCCAGGCGCCGCGCCATCTCAGCTTGCACCGACGGTGGCCAGGCCTCCTCATTCTCGCCGTACGCAACCAGGACCGGGATGCCGGTCGCAGCGAGCGCGTCCACCCGGTCTGGCTCGGTCAGCAGATGTGCGGCCTTGGCGGCGAGACCGGTCGGCGAGTTGGCGAGGAAGCGGCGCTGCAAGAACGCTGCGACGTCCGGGTCGGCTGGACCCTCCCGACCTTCCAGCCGTGCGAGCTCCTGCATCGCCGCCCACACCGCAGCGGCGCTGTGCTCGGCAAGAGCGCTGGTCAGCATCGTCAGCCGGGCCCGCTCCGCCTCGGTTGGGAGAGCCGCCGGTCCGGAATCCAGCAGGACCAACGAAGCGAAGGCCGCCGGCTGCTGAAGGGCCGCCATCCGGGCGACCAGGCCGCCGAAGGAGTGTCCGAGCAGGTGCGTTGGGGTGCCAAGGGTGGTGGCAACTGAGCGGAGGTCGGTGGCCAGCTCGTCGAGATCGTATGCCGAGGGGTCGTCAGGGCCGGCCGTCTCGTACTGCCCCCGTTGGTCGTAGGTCAGAACCTCATAACCTGCCGCCGCCAGCGGATGTAACACCGCGATGAAGTCTTCCTTGCTGCCGGTAAACCCTGGGACCAGAAGTACAGATCCGAGCCGCGGCATGGTGGGATGCGCCCTGAGGGCTGCGAAGCGGCCACGGGAGGTCACGACGGTGGACGCCTCGATACCTGGTGGGAGCCTGACGAACGGCGGGGTGCTCACGCCTGGCACCATAGAGCCGGTGACTCCGCTCATCATCGCCGTCGCCAACCAGAAAGGCGGCGTCGCGAAGACCACAACCGTCGCGTCACTGGGCGCCGCCCTGGTCGAGATGGGGTACAAGGTCCTCGTCGTCGACCTTGATCCGCAGGCCTGCCTCACCTTCTCAATGGGGCATGACCCGGAGCAGCTCGAACTGTCCTTGCACGACGTTCTGCTTGGGCGGGTGACCGCGTCGCTTGCGGTGATCCCCACCGAGGACGGCCCGGACCTGCTGCCAGCCACGATCGAGCTCGCCGGCGCCGACGCCTCGCTGCTGATGCGCACTGGACGGGAGTACGTGTTGAAGGACGCGCTGGCGAGCGTCGCGGCCGCATACGACGTGGTGCTGCTGGACTGCTCGCCGTCGCTTGGGGTGATGACGGTGAACGCGTTGACGGCCGCGGACGAGGTGCTGATCCCGTTGCAGTGCGAGACGTTGGCCCACCGGGGCGTCGGTCAGTTGATCGACACGATCGGTGA
>JBEVHX010000039.1:0-22199 GCA_040510995.1 Candidatus Nanopelagicales bacterium | reverse complement strand
CAAGGCCGACCCGCTCGCGACCGCGACCGAGCACCCGCCGGCGACCGCGTCGGTGGTGTTCACCTCGGACTACGAGTGGGGCGACGAGGCGTGGATGACCGAGCGGGCGACCGCGGACCCGCATACCGGGCCTATGTCCGTCTACGAGGTACACCTCGGATCCTGGCGCGCGGGGCTCGACTACCGCGGGCTCGCCGACGAGCTGGTCGAGTACGTCAGCGAGATGGGCTTCACGCATGTCGAGCTGCTCCCGGTGATGGAGCACCCCTACGGCGGGTCGTGGGGCTACCAGGTGACCTCCTACTACGCGCCAACCGCACGGTTCGGCTCCCCCGACGACTTCCGCAACCTCGTCGACCGGCTCCATCAGGAGGGCATCGGCGTGCTGCTGGACTGGGTGCCCGCGCACTTTCCCAAGGATGCATGGGCGCTGGCCCGCTTCGACGGCACCCCGCTCTACGAGCACGCGGACCCGCAGCGCGGGGAGCAGCCGGACTGGGGCACGCTGGTTTTTGACTTCGGTCGTATCGAAGTACGCAACTTCCTCGTCGCCAACGCGGTGCACTGGCTCGAGGAGTTCCACATCGACGGCCTGCGGGTGGACGCGGTCGCGTCGATGCTGTACCTGGACTACTCGCGCAAAGCCGGCCAGTGGACGCCGAACCAGTACGGCGGCCGGGAGAACCTCGAGGCCGTCGCGTTCCTGCAGGAGACCAACGCCACCGTGTACAAGCGGGTGCCTGGTTCAGTCATGGTGGCCGAGGAGTCGACCGCGTGGCCGGGTGTGACCCGACCGACGCACCTCGGCGGCCTTGGCTTCGGGTTGAAATGGAACATGGGCTGGATGCACGACTCGCTCGGGTACGTGTCGCGTGAGCCGATCTTCCGACAGTTCCACCATCACGAGATGACGTTCTCGCTGATGTACGCCTGGACTGAGAACTTCCTGCTGCCGCTGTCGCACGACGAGGTGGTGCATGGCAAGGGTTCACTGCTGCGCAAGATGCCCGGCGATCGCTGGCGTCAGCTCGCCACGCTCCGTGCCTATCTCGCATACATGTGGGCGCACCCGGGCAAGCAGCTGCTGTTTATGGGCTGCGAGCTCGGCCAGGAGTCGGAGTGGTCCGAAGAGCGCGGCCTCGACTGGTGGATTCTGGACAACCCCGACCACCGCGGGCTGCAGAGCTCGATCCGCGACATGAACCGCGTCTATGTCGACACCCCCGCTCTGTGGTCGCTCGACCACGAGTCGGCCGGGTTCGCCTGGATCGACGCCGATGACGTGTCGAACAACGTGTTCTCCTTCCTGCGCATGGACGGGAAGGGCGCCGTGGTCGCGTGCGTGACGAACTTCTCTGCGATACCGCGCTACGACTACCGGATCGGGTTACCGTCCGAAGGAGAGTGGGTCGAGGTGCTCAACACCGATGCCGAGATCTACGGCGGCAGCGGTGTCGGCAACCTCGGCGGAGTGACGGCGGAGGACACGACCTGGCACGGTCTGCCCGCCTCGGCCTCGGTCACTCTCCCCCCACTCGCCACCGTCTGGTTCGGCAACACGGTGTAAGCAGAAACGATGCGGACGCGAGTGTGGATCAGAACAGTGCGTTAGCGAGCGCGGTCCGTGCCTTGGCGACCCGTGGGTCGTCCGCGCCAACCACGTCGAACAGCTCGACCAGGTGCGCTCGGGCGGCGCCCCTCTCGTCGCCGGCACTGCGGGCCACGAGGTCGACCAGCCGCGCGAACGCGTCCTCGACCTGGCCGCCGGCGAGGTCCAGGTCGGCCGCCAGGGTCTGAGCCGCGACGTCGTCCGGCTGGTCGGCCGCCGCCTTGCGCGCCCGGTCCGCATCGACCCCGGTCAACCGCTGCAGCAGCCCGACGGTGGCCAGGCCGTGCACTGCATCAGGGTCGCCCGGGGACACGGCCAGCTTCTCTCGGAACGCGGCGGTGGCGCCGTCGAGATCGTTGGCAGCCAGCGCTGCTTCGGCCCGGTCAAGGATCGGGTCCTCGACGACGGCTGACGCTTGCCCATCGTCGCCGCCGGGGGCGGCTGCCTGACCCGGCGCTGTTGCGGCGAGCTGGACCACCTGGTCCAGAAACTGTCGGACCTGCGCGTCCGGCAGAGCACCTTGGAACCCCGGCACCAGCTGGCCCTGCCAGACGACGAACACGCTCGGGATGCTCTGCACCTGGAACGCGGCGCCCAGCCGCTGCTCCGCGTCAGTATCGATCTTCGCCAGCACCCAGCTCCCGCCGTCCGCGACCGCATACCGCTCGAGGATCGGCGACAGCTGCTTGCAGGGACCACACCAGTCAGCCCAGAAGTCAATCACCACCGGGACGGTCATCGACCGGTCGATCACCTCGGCCTGGAAAGTGGCCTCGGTGACGTCGATGACAAGCATGGCGTTCGGGTCGGCACCGTCGGCCAGTGCCGTTTCGCGGGCCTCCTCGGCACGGGCGCGGGCCGCGTTCTGCGCCGCGAGCGCGGCCAGGTCGACGGCGCCGTAGGTGTTGAAACCAGGTGTGCTCACGAACCCATCCTCCCCCGAGCGAACGAGCTGCCCCAACTCGGGGTCAGGCGTCCCGACGCTTGAGCAGGTATGCGGCCAGGCCCCAGAGCGCCACGACGTACGCGACAAAGATCCCCAGGCCCGCCCACGGCCCGTACACGCTTGACGGGCTGGGATCGAGGAAGATCACGCCGGCCATGAACGGGAAGGCCGCGCTGATCTCCTCGCCGTACTTCGGGATCAAGAGCACCAGGTTCGGGATCACGAGGTAGAGCAGGACGACGATGGTGATCGCGGCCGCCGTGCTTCGCAGGATCGCGCCGAGCGCGAGCGAGAACAGTGCCGCCAACACGAAGAACGGCACGATGCCGAAGAACGACCGGGCGCCTCCCGGCACGTCGAGCGAGACGTCGATGTCGCGGACCCCGAGGATCAGGGAGCCGCCGACGTACGACCCGGCGAGAAACAGTGCAGCGACACCGGCCGCGATCACGGCGACAACAAGCGACTTGGCCGCGAACATCGGGACGCGGCGGGGCTCGGCGACGAACGTCGTCCGGATCATCGCGTTCTGGTACTCGGAGGTCATCACCATCACGCCCAGCACCAGCATCACGACGATGCCGAAGAAGTAGCCCGAGAGGAGGATCTCGAGGGCGTCGTCCTGGACCGTCGCCCGGTCCTCTGTCGTGGTGTCGCCCCACGTCGCGACCACGGCCACGCAGATCAGCAGCGACAGACCAATCGACAACACCAGCGTGAGGACGATGTTCCACCACGTCGAGCGCACGGTGAAGGCCTTGATCCGCTCAGCGCGGATTGTGTTCACGGCGCTCATTGCGTGCCTCCCTCGGTTCCCGCGTGGCCCGGGATACTGGGATCGGCGTGATACTCGACGGCGTCCCGCGTGAGCTCCATGAACGCTTCCTCCAAGGAGGCCCGCTGCGCCGACAGCTCGAGCAGGGTCACTCCCACCTCCGCGGCCAGTCGACCCACGACGTCCGTCTCGGCGCCCTCGACGAGCGCAGCGTCCCCGTCCAGCTCCGCATTGAGGCCGCGCGACTTGAGTACGTCAACGAAGCTCGCGAGCCCCTCCGCCCGAACCCGGGTGAAGTTGCTCGAGCTGCTGCGGATGACCTCGGCGGTCGACGTGTCCGCGATCAGCTGGCCACGCCCGATCACGATGAGGTGCGATGCGGTTTGCGACATCTCCGACAACAGGTGGCTGGACACAAAGACCGTGCGGCCTTGACCGGCCAGGTGCTGCATGAACGTCCGGATCCAGACGATCCCTTCCGGATCCAGCCCGTTCACCGGCTCGTCGAACATCAACACGCCGGGGTCGCCGAGTAGCGCGCCGGCGATGCCGAGCCGCTGCGACATGCCGAGTGAGTAGCCGCCGGCCCGCTTCGAGGCCGCACTGGTCAGTCCGACCATTTCGAGCACCTCGTCGACGCGGGACCGCGCGATGCCGTTGGAGGCGGCCATCCACCGCAGGTGGTTGCGCCCGGTCCGCCCGTCGTTCACCTGCTTGGCGTCCAGCACCGACCCGACCTCGCGCAGGGGGTTGGCCAGCTCCGCATACCGCTTGCCGTTGATCGTGGCTGTCCCGCTCGCCGGACGGTCGAGACCGAGGATGAGCCGCATGGTCGTCGACTTGCCGGCACCGTTGGGACCGAGGAAGCCGGTCACCTCACCGGCTTTGACGTCGAAGGAGAGGTCGTTGACCGCCAGGGTCGAGCCGTAGCGTTTGGAGAGTCCGCGCGCTGAAATCACGCGGACAATCAATCAGAACCTGGCGGGTTCTCGGTAATCGCCCCACACTTCGCGCAACGCGCCGCAGATCTCCCCGAGCGTCGCCTCCGCCCGTGCCGCCTCGAGCATGGGCGGCACGGTGTTGCCCTCGCCGCGTGCTGTCTCGACCAGTGTCGCCAGCGTCCGGGTCACCTGCGCTTCGTCCCGGTCGGCGCGGCGGCGGGCCAGCACGGCGACCTGCTCGTGCTCGACCTCATACGAGACCCGCAAGATCTCCAGCGGCTCTTCGATCGTGTCGAGGTTGGTGTTGACCCCGACGACCTTCTTGTCGCCCTTCTCCAACGCAACCTGGTATGCGAACGCGGAGTCCGCAATCTCCGACATGAACCAGCCGTCCTCGATCCCACGCAGGATGCCTGCGGTCATCGATCCGTCCGAGCTCATGTCCCGGACCCGGGAGAAGATGCGCTCCGCCTCGGACTCGATCCGATCGGTCAGCGCCTCCACGTACCACGAGCCGCCCAGCGGGTCGACCACATTGGCCACCCCGGTCTCCTCGAGGATGACCTGCTGGGTACGCAGCGCGATCTCCGCCGATTTCGCGCTCGGCAGCGCGAGTACCTCGTCCAGGGCGTTGGTGTGCAACGAGTTCGTGCCGCCGAGAACCGCCGCCAACGCCTCCAGCGCCGTCCGGACCACGTTGTTGTCCGGCTGCTGCGCGGTCAGCGAGACCCCTGCAGTCTGGGTGTGGAAGCGCAGCCACTGCGCCTTGTCTGTCGTGGCGCCGTACACGTCGCGCATCCACCGGGCCCAGATCCGCCGCGCCGCCCGGAACTTGGCGATCTCCTCGAAGAAGTCGAGGTGGGAGTCGAAGAAGAACGACAAACCGGGGGCGAACACATCGACGTCAAGGCCGCGCGACTGGCCCAGCTCGACGTAGCCGAACCCGTCGGCGAGGGTGAATGCCAGCTCCTGCGCCGCGGTCGAGCCAGCCTCGCGGATGTGGTAGCCGGAGATCGAGATCGGCTTGTAGGCAGGCACCTGTTCGGTGCACCACTGCATCAGGTCGCCGATCAGGCGCAAATGCGGCTGCGGTGGAAAGAGCCACTCCTTCTGCGCGATGTACTCCTTGAAGATGTCGGTTTGCAGCGTGCCGTTGAGCACGCGCGGGTCGACACCCTGCCGCTGCGCCGCGACCACGTACATGCAGAAGACCGGTACGGCCGGGCCGCTGATCGTCATCGATGTGGTCACATCGCCCAGCGGAATGCCGTCGAACAGCACGTCCATGTCCGCCGCGGAGTCGATCGCAACACCGCAGTGCCCGACCTCCCCCAGGCTGCGCGGGTCGTCGGAGTCGCGGCCCATCAGGGTAGGCATGTCGAACGCGACGCTCAGCCCCCCGCCGCCCGCGCCCAGGATCTGGTGGTACCGCTCGTTGGTCTGGTGCGCGTTGCCGAAACCGGCGAACTGCCGGATCGTCCACGACCGCCCGCGGTAGCCGGTGGCATGCAGTCCGCGCGTGAACGGGTACTCCCCCGGCCAGCCGACCCGCTCGAAGCCCGGCTCGTCGGCCTCGGGCGAGGGCCCGTAGACCGGATCGACCTCGACGCCGGACAAGGTGGTGAAGTCGGCGTCACGCACCAGCCCCCGTGCCTTGGCCTCGTCGTAGCGGGCCTGCCAGCGACGGCGACCTGCCTCGATGTCATGGGTGTCCACAGTGCCTCCCGGATCGCGGGGTTGGGTTGGCGTCGGCCGCCGGGATCGCCGTCGCCGCCGCCTGCTCAGACTACGGTCTCGTACAAAGCAGGCGTTGGCCGTCTGCGTTGTACGAGGCGTCGCGAGCCAACGTCAAACCTCCGCGAGTGTGCGCGATACGTCAAAACCCATCAAGATGTGCAGGTCGGCTCCATGACCCCGCGTGCCTGGGCTCTCCTGCTGCTGGGCAGTGCTCTTGTGCTGTCCGGATGCGGCGCCTCGCCCTCGCATCGAAGCGTTGACGACCGCGTCTCAGCCGCGCTGGAGCGCAGCATCCCTCGAGTCGAGGCGGCAAGGCTCGACGCGCAGGTCGCGCTGCGTGGAGTCGAGCGCGAGCGTGAACGCCAGGCGGAGTTGGCCGCACAGGTGGCAGCCGCGGCAGCCGCCCAGGCCGCTGCCGAGGCCGCCCAGCGAGCGGCCGAGCAGGCAGCTCACACGGCGACGGCAGAAGCGGAGCGGGCGGCGCGTCCGGCCGCCACCGCACGCGCGGCTCCGCCTGCTCGACCGGCCACGCCCTCGCCGCCACCGCCTCCGGGCGGTGTCAGTCCCGCGTCCATCCCAGCGCTGGACCGCTCCGGGCAGGCCCTGATCGTCACGGCGGCCAGATCCGGAACGTCGACAGCGACGCTCACCGCGTGGCAGCGCGACGCTGACGGGTCATGGTCGGTGGCGTACGGCCCGATGACCGCGCGCATCGGTCGAGCCGGGTTCCTGTCCGATCGCCGCGAGGGTGACGGCAGTACCCCGGTCGGCACGTTTGCGCTGCCGTTCTCCTTCGGGATCGCTGCTGACCCCGGTACCGCGCTCGAGTACCGCCAGGTCGACGACGATGACTGGTGGGCCGGTGACTCCGACGACCCGGCGACGTACAACACCTGGCAGTCCACCAGGCCAGCGGACGCAGCATGGCTGGAGGACCGCTCGGAGCACCTGGTCGACTACTCGGCTGCATACCGGCACGCGGTCGTCATCGGCTTCAACAGCGAGCGCACGCCGTGGCGCGGATCGGCCATCTTCCTGCACGTCGCCACGGGCAGTTCGACCGCCGGCTGCGTCGCGATCGACGCCCCTGCGCTCGTGGAGCTGCTTCGCTGGCTCGATCCGGGACAGTCACCCAGGATCGCGATGGGGCCGGTCAGAGCTCTCGTTCCGTGACCGCCGCGCGCTGACGCCCGCTCGCGAATGTTGACGTTGGTCCTCGATGTCGTGCCGACATCGAGGGTCAACGTCAACATTCGCGGGGTCAGGCGATGACGTCCTCGACCAGCCGGTCCGCGGCCGAATACGGATCGAGCCGGCCGGCGACCACGGAGGCCGCGAGATCGTCCAGCCGGACGTCGCCATGCACGTCCGCGAAGCGCGAGCGCAGTGCCGCGACGGCCAGCGCCTCGATCTCGATGCTCGCCCGACGCCGGCGCCGACGATCGAGCTCACCACTCGACGCCAACCAAGCCTGGTGCTTGTCCAACGCCTCGACCAGCTCGCCGACGTCACCGCTGGCCGCGACCGTCTTCACCACCGGCTGCCGCCACTGCCCGGCATCGCGCCGCTCGCCGAGCGAGATCATGTGCCGGAGCTCGCGAACCGTCTGATCGGCGCCGTCCCGGTCGGCCTTGTTCACCGCATACACGTCGCCGATCTCGAGGATGCCCGCCTTCGCGGCCTGGATGCCGTCGCCCATGCCGGGCGCAAGCAGCACCACCGTGGTGTCCGCCGAACCGGCGATCTCGACCTCCGACTGACCGACGCCGACCGTCTCGACCAGCACGATGTCGCATCCCGCGGCATCCAGCACCCGAAGCGCCTGCGGGGTTGCCGACGCCAGCCCACCCAGATGCCCACGCGAGGCCATCGAGCGGATGTACACCTCCGCGTCCAGCGCGTGGTCCTGCATTCGGACCCGGTCACCGAGCAGCGCACCTCCGCTGAACGGTGACGAGGGGTCGACCGCGAGCACCCCGACCCGCAAGCCACGAGCACGGTATGCGGACACCAGCGCGGACGTCGTGGTCGACTTGCCGACCCCCGGTGCGCCGGTGAGGCCGACGACGTGCGCGTGCCCGATGAGCGGGGCCAACGCCGCCATCACCGACCGCAGGGACGGGGCGGCATCCTCAACCAGCGAGATCAGCCGTGCGACCGCACGCGGGTGACCGTCCTGCGCCGCCTCGACCAGCTGCTCGACGGTCGCGTCCCGCGCCAGCGCCCGGGTCGGCGGGTCAGCCCGATCAGGCAGCTGGGACACGCACGATCAGAGCATCGCCCTGCCCGCCGCCACCGCACAGGCCGGCAGCGCCGACCCCACCGCCACGGCGCTTCAGCTCGAGCGCGAGGTGCAGCACGATCCGGGCACCCGACATGCCCACCGGATGGCCAAGGGCGATGGCGCCACCGTTCACGTTCACCTGGTCGTCACTCAGGCCGAGCTCGCGGGCGCTGACGATGCCGACCGAGGCGAACGCCTCGTTGATCTCGACCAGGTCGAGGTCGGACGGCGCGAGGCCTTCGCGCGCGAGCGCCTTCTTGATCGCGTGAGCCGGCTGCTCGTGCAGGCTCGCGTCCGGTCCGGCGACGACGCCGTGCGCACCGATCTCGGCCAGCCAGGTCAGACCCAGCTCCTCCGCCTTGTCGCGGCTCATCACCACGACTGCGGCTGCCCCATCGGAGATCTGCGACGCCGAGCCGGCGGTGATCGTGCCGTCCTTTGCGAACGCCGGCTTCAACCGAGCCAGCGTCTCGACGGTGGTGTCGGCGCGCACGCCCTCGTCGGTGGCGAACGTGATCGGGTCGCCCCGACGCTGCGGGATGTCGACCGGCACTACCTCGTCGTCGAACAGGCCGTTCTTCGCGGCCTCAGCCGCGCGCTGGTGCGAGCGAGCGGAGAAGGCGTCCTGCTCCTCGCGAGTCAACGCGTAGCGGCTGTTGTAGCCCTCGGTTGCCTCACCCATCGCCTTGCGGTCAAAGGCACAGAACAGTCCGTCGTAGGCCATGGAGTCGACCAGCTCCCAGTTGCCATACTTCACGCCCTCGCGGGATTTCGGCAGCAAGTGCGGCGCATTGGTCATCGACTCCATGCCGCCGGCCACGATGATCTCGAACTCGCCAACTCGGATGAGCTGGTCCGCGAGCGCGATCGCGTCCAGCCCGGACAGGCAGACCTTGTTGATCGTGATCGCCGGTACGTCCATCTCGATGCCCGCCTTGACTGCGGCCTGGCGAGCGGTGATCTGCCCGGCGCCCGCCTGCAGGACGTGCCCCATGATCACATAGTCCACCTGGTCGGGGCGCACTCCGGACCTGTCCAGCGCTCCCTTGATGGCGACGCCGCCGAGATCGGCCCCCGAGAAGTCCTTGAGAGACCCCAGCAGCCGTCCCATCGGGGTTCGGGCACCGGCAACGATGACGGACGGGCTGACCATAGGAGGCCTCCGATTGCGGGAGCGCTGACGAGCGCGCGGAACGGTGTTGCCAGACTACAAGCCATGACGGCTGTGCCTTCTTCCGCGCCTTCTTCCGCGTCCGCCTCCGGCTCCGGGCGACCGCTGCCCGGCATTCAGCGCATCGACCACGTCGGCATCGCGGTCGCCGATCTCGACGAAGCCATCGTCTTCTACGAGCGGGTGTTCGGGATGCACTGCACACATACCGAGACGAACGAGGAGCAAGGCGTCCGCGAAGCGATGCTGTCCATCGGCAGCGGAGGCAACGCCGGAATGATCCAGCTGCTCGCTCCGCTCTCGCCGGACTCGACGATCGGCCGGTTCCTCGAGCGCAACGGCCCCGGCATCCAACAGATCGCCTACACCGTCACTGACATCGACGTGGCCTCAGAACACCTGCGTCGAGAAGGTGTGCGGCTGCTCTATCCCCAACCGCGGCGCGGCACGGCCGGGTCCCGAATCAACTTCGTGCACCCCAAGGACGCCGGCGGCGTACTCGTCGAGCTCGTCGAGCCCAGAGCCCATGCCTAAGTTACCGACCAGTAAGGTGCGCAGATGACCCAGATGCAGCACGTGCTGGACGCGATCCTGGCCAGCGACACCACCCCGGACGACTTCGCTCGGTTGCCGATCCCCGAGTCCTATCGCGCGGTCACTGTCCACAAGGACGAAGTCGACATGTTCGAGGGTATTCCGACCCGCGACAAGGACCCGCGCAAGTCGTTGCACATCGAGGACGTCCCCGTGCCCGATCTCGGGCCGGGCGAGGCGCTGGTCGCGGTGATGGCGAGTGCGATCAACTACAACACCGTCTGGACGTCGATCTTCGAGCCGATGTCGACCTTCGGCTTCCTGGAGCGCTACGGCCGCACCTCGCCGTTGGCCAAGCGGCATGACCTGCCCTATCACGTGGTCGGCTCCGACCTGTCGGGCGTCGTGCTGCGCACCGGCCCCGGCGTCAATGCCTGGAAGCCCGGCGACGAGGTCGTCGCGCACTGCCTGTCCGTCGAGCTCGAGAGCCCGCTCGGTCACGACGACACGATGCTCGACCCCGAGCAGCGGATCTGGGGGTTCGAGACCAACTTCGGCGGGCTTGCGCATCTCGCCCTGGTCAAGTCCAACCAGCTGCTGACCAAGCCCGGGCACCTCACCTGGGAGGAGGCGGCCTGCCCGGGCCTGGTCAACTCCACCGCATACCGGCAGCTGGTGTCGAAGAACGGTGCCGGCATGAAGCAGGGCGACATCGTCTTGATCTGGGGCGCCAGTGGCGGCCTCGGCTCGTATGCGACCCAGATGGCGCTCAACGGGGGAGGGACCCCGGTGTGCGTCGTCTCCAGTTCGGAGAAGGCCGACATGTGCCGCGCGATGGGCGCCGAGCTCATCATCGACCGGTCGGAGGCGACCGGGGACGGTTACCGGTTCTGGAAGGACGAAACCACCCAGGACCCCAAGGAGTGGAAACGCTTCGGCGGCCGCATCCGCGAGCTGACCGGCGGCGATGACGTCGACATCGTCTTCGAGCACCCCGGTCGTGAGACGTTCGGTGCCAGCGTCTATGTGGCGCGCAAGGGCGGCACGATCGTCACCAGTGCGTCCACGAGCGGATACCTGCACGAGTTCGACAACCGCTACCTGTGGATGAACCTCAAACGCATCATCGGTTCGCACTTCGCGAACTACCGCGAGGCCTGGGAGGCCAACCGGCTGCTGCAGCGGGGAAAGGTCCATCCGACTCTGTCCAAGGCGTATCCGCTGGACGACGTTGGCCAGGCCGCCGAGGACGTGCACCGCAACGCCCACCAGGGGAAGGTCGGCGTGCTGTGTCTCGCACCGCAAGAGGGCCTCGGCGTGCGCGATCATGCCCTCCGCGAACGCCACCTCGCCGCGATCAACCGCTTCCGCGACGTCTAGCTTCGTCGAGCGTCTCGCGGTCGTCGGGGCTCGAGGCCGGGGCCGACGCCGACGGCGCCGACATTCGCGAGGTCGGAGCCACCGACTAGCGTGGGCGTGTGACCGAGGTGGCGCCGCGTCCCGCTGGCGAGGCCTCGCCTGCACCGGACGAGCCTGTCGCCCCGCCCTCGCACGACGTCGATCCCCCCGTCGACGTCGAGCCGGACCACATCGCCGAGGTCCTGCACGAGGACGACGTCGTCGAGCGCCGGACGACGACGGCCGGCGTCGCCCCCGATCTGGCACCGCTGGGCGTCCGTGGCCCGCGGTTCGCCCGCTCCCCGTTCACCACCGGGTTCTTCCTGGCCATCGGCGGGCTGCTTGCATACACGCTGTTCCGATCGCTGGCGACCGTGTCCGGCGCCCTGGTGCTGATCGTCGTCGCGCTCTTCCTGGCCGTCGGCTTGAACCCCGTCGTGCAGTTTCTCGAGCACCGGGGCATGCGGCGCGGCTTCGGTGTGCTCGTGGTGTTCTTGGGGTTTGCACTGTTCATGCTGTTGTTTGGCCTCACGGTCCTGCCGAGCATCGTCGACCAGGTCGTGAACCTGGTGCAGAACCTGCCCGACTACATCGGCGACCTGCAGGACAACAAGACCATCCGAGATCTCGACGAGGACTTCCAGGTGCTCGACCGCCTGCAAGAGGCCGTCCAGAGCAACAGCCTGTTCGAGAACGTCCTCGGCGGGGTTGTGGGTGCCGCGCAGCTGCTCGCCAGTGCCGCGTTCAAGTTCCTCACCGTGCTGATCCTGACCCTCTACTTCCTTGCGTCGTTCCCGTCGCTGAAGGCGCTCGCCTACCGGACCGCGCCCGCAAGCCGTCGACCCCGCGTCGAAGCTCTCGGCGATGAGATCTTGAGCCGGGCCGGCGGCTACGTCATCGGCCAGCTGGCCATCGTCACGTGCGCGGGAATCACCACGTACGTCTTCCTCCGGATCCTCGGCGCACCGTATGCGGCCGCGCTCGCGCTCGTGATCGCGGTGTTCGACCTGGTTCCCATGGTGGGTGCCACCATCGGAGCCGTCGTGGTCTCGATCCTCGTGGCCACCCAATCTCTCACCGAGGGCATCGCCTGCCTGATCTTCTTCATCATCTACCAGCAGGTGGAGAACTACCTGATCTACCCGCGGGTGATGAAGCACGCGGTCAACGTGCACCCGGCGGCCGCTCTGGTGGCGGCGCTGGTCGGCGGTGGTCTGCTCGGTTTCGCCGGCGCGATCCTCGCGGTCCCGACGGTCGCCGCGATCCAGCTGATCTTGGAGGAGGTCGTCCTGCCACGGCAGGACACGTCCTGATCGGTGCTCGCTTTTTGCGAGCATCTCTGCTCTACACTAGCGAGCATGACGTCGTCGTTCGCAGTGAACCCGTTCCGGTATGCGAGCCCGGTCGGCCTCGAGGATCTGATCGACCGGGACGACGAGACCGAGATCCTGCTGGCGACCGCCTCCGAGGGGAACCACGCGCGTCTGGTGGCGCCGCGTCGCTACGGCAAGACGTCGCTGCTTCGCCGGGTGCTGCTCGAGGCGAGCGATGCCGGCTGGACCTGCGTCTATGTCGACTTCTTCGGCGTGCTCACCCTCGGGGACGTCGCCGATCGGATCGAGCGAGCGTATGCGGCGTCGCTCACCGGCCGGGCCGCCCGTTGGTTCGACGGCCTGCGCACCACCCTGACCCCCACGGTCACCGCCGGCGCTGGACCTCTCAAGGCGAGTGCGCGCATCGACTTGCGGATGCCGAGCCTCGCCGAGCGGCTGGATCTGCCGCTGCGCCTGCACGAGAAGTTCGACACCCGAGTCCTGGTCGTCTTCGACGAGTTCCAGGAGGTCCTGGTGGCCGACTCGTCGGCCGATGCGGTGATCCGGGCATCGATCCAGCACCACGGTGCCGCCGCCAGCTACGTCTTCTCCGGCTCTCAGGTTGGGATGATGCACCAGCTGTTCGGCGACCGCCGTCGGGCGTTCTACGCGCAGGCCAGGCCGGTGTACCTGCCACCGCTCAAGGCACCCGAATGCGCACAGTTCATCAGCGACCGGTTCACGACGACCGGGAAAGACGTCGGGACAGCGTTGACCCCGCTGCTCGACGTGACCGGTGGGCATCCGCAGCGCACCATGCTGCTGGCCAACGCCACCTGGGAGCGCACCCCCGACGGCGGCGGTGCCGATGAAGAGACCTTCAGCCGGGCCGCGGACCGCGT
Organism: Candidatus Nanopelagicales bacterium; assembly: GCA_040510995.1. GTDB lineage: Bacteria > Actinomycetota > Actinomycetes > JBEVHX01 > JBEVHX01 > JBEVHX01. The sequence continues at coordinate 8,589 of JBEVHX010000039.1, read as the reverse complement.
CCTTCTCGACCTCGGTGATGAGTTCCGGACGCTCTGGACCGCCCTACCAAGTGGCCAGCGTCGCGTGCTTGCTGCGATCGCCCGTGGCGAGCGGCCATACGGCACAACCACCGTCGGCGGCTCGCGCGGCGGAGCGGTGCGCAGCGCGCTGACCGCACTGGTCGACCGCGGCGAGATCGTGCAGCACCATCGTGAGCGTTCCACCTACCGCGTGGTCGACCCCCTGCTCGCGGCCTGGATCGTCCGCGAGTGACACCTCGGCCACGATGCCGCGCCCCCTGTGGACATCAGGGGTTGACGGTGAGCCCGCCGTCGACGACCAGGGTGTGCCCGGTGATGAACGACGCGGCGTCGCTGGCCAAGAAGACCGCCGGGCCAGCGATCTCCTCGTCGCGGCCCCACCGCTGCATCGGCACCCGACCGATCATGCCCTGACCGATCTCCTCGTGCTGTCGAGCGAAGTCTGTGAGGTCGGTCTCGATCCAGCCGGGCACGAGGGCGTTGACTCGCACCCCGGCCCAGGCCCACTCGATCGCCAGCGTTCTGGTCAGCGAGACCACGGCTGCCTTCGCAGCTCCATAGTGCGCCATCAGCGGGCTCGCGCCGATCCCGGCGACCGAGGCCACATTGATGACCGAGCCCCCGCGCGCCTCGACCATGCGGCGGCCAACAATCTGGGACAGGCGCACCGTCGAGTCAAGGTTGAGCCGCATCACCTTGTCCCAGCCGGACATCCTCAGGTCGGTGAACGGTGACATGAAGTTGTTGCCGCCTGCGTTGTTGACCAGGACGTCCACCCGGCCGAACGCCTCGTAGGCGTCATCGGTCGCCGTCGACAACGCGGCGTCGTCGGTCACGTCGCACGTCAGCACGAGCGCGTTGCGCCCCCGGCCCTCGACCTCTGCCGCCACTTCCGCCAGCCGGTTCGCGTCCCGGGCGAGGAGGGCCACATCGGCGCCGGCGGCCGCGTACGCCAGGGCAATCGCGCGCCCGATGCCCCGTGACGCTCCGGTCACCAGAGCGGTGCGGTCGGTCAGGTCAAAGCTCACGAAGGCCTCCTTGCAGGTCGTCCCAGAACCAGGCCTCACCCTGCCACTCGCGCGGCAGCGGCCTCGCAACGGTGGGGGTCACGCACGCGACGACCTCGTCGAGCACCCGCCGGACGTAGTTCTCACCGACCCACAGGTGCTTGGCGCCGTCGACCCCGACGACGACGGCCTGCGGGATTCGCGCGAATCGGGTGCGAGCCTCGTCGGGCCTGAGGTAGTCGTCGAGCTCGGGGACCAGCGCGACCACCGGCTTGCCGGACGCCGCCCAGCGGTCGAGGTCGGCGTCGTTGGAGTACCGCAGTGGGGGCGACAGCAGGATCGCCCCCTGAACGCACGGATCGAGGCCGTGCATGAGGGCGAGGTCCGTACCGAAAGACCAGCCCAGCAACCACGGTGCCGGCAGGTCGGCGAACTCCACATGCTCGATCGCTGCCGCGACGTCGAAGCGCTCCCCGACCGCGTTGTCAAAGGCGCCATCGGACGTGCCGGCACGGGACGTCGTACCGCGGGTGTTGAACCGCAGCACGGCGATGCCGGCCAACGCAGGCAGCCGCCAGGACGCCTTACGCAGGACGTGGCTGTCCATCATCCCTTCGGCCACGGGCAACGGATGCAACGTGATCAGCGTCGCGACCGGATCGCGCTCGGCGGGCAGCGCCAGCTCGCCGACCAGAGCGAGCCCGTCCGCGGTGTGCAGGGTCAGCGGCTCGCGCCGCGCCGGCAGGACCGTGTTGGTCCGGATCTCCACCATCAGCGCGCCGCCGACATCACGGCCGCACCAAGACCATCAGCGCGGGTACACCCGGAAGCCGCGGCCGGTCTTGCGTCCGAGGTAGCCCGCGGTCACCAGGTGCTCAAGCAGTGGGGCCGGCGCGAACCCCGGTTCGCGAAACTCCAGATAGAGCGTGCGCTGGATCGCCAGCGACACATCGAGACCGACGACGTCGAGCAGCTCGAACGGACCCATCGGGTAGCCGCAACCGACCTTCATCGCGGTGTCGATGTCGTCGGCTGTCGCGTAGTGCGCCTCGAGCATCTTCACTGCGTCGTTGAGGTAGGGGAAAAGGAGCGCGTTCACGATGAAGCCGGCCCGGTCGCCGCACGTCACCGGGTGCTTGCCGATCTGCTCGCAGAACGCAATGCCGGTTGCTACCGACTCGGCTGCCGAGTGGACAGTGCCGACCACCTCGACCAGGTTCATCACTTGCGCCGGGTTGAAGAAGTGCAACCCGATGACGTCACGCGGCCGCGACGTGGACATGGCGAGATCGACGATCGGGAGTGATGAAGTCGTCGTCGCGAGCAGGGCGCCGGGCTTGACGATGTCGTCGAGCGTGGCAAGCAGCGCCTTCTTGACCGACAGCTCCTCGACGACGGCCTCGATCACCAGGTCACAGTCCGCCAGATCCTCGAGTCGCGCGGTACCCGTGATGCGCGCCAGCGCGGCATCTCGGTCCTCCTCGGTGACCTTGCCACGCAGGACCGCCTTGTCCATCGACAGCCGCAACTTGTCCCGTACCCGCGCGACCTTCTCCTCGCCCCGGCCGGCGACCACCACGTCGAACCCGCCCTTGGCGATCACCTCGACGATGCCGGTCGCCATGGTCCCGGAACCGACGACACCGATGCGCCGCAACGTGCGCGCCCCCTCGGCGCCAGCGCCAGCGCTCGGCGTCAGGTCGTCCGCCACCACCACCGGCGAATCAGGCGTGTCGTAGGTGTAGAAGCCGCGACCGCTCTTGCGCCCGAGCAGAGCGGCGGTCACGAGCTGCTTGAGCCTCGGGACAGGGGCGTGCAGCCGATCGCGCGTCTGCTTGTACATCGTGTCGAGGATCTCGTATGCGGTGTCCAGCCCGATCAGGTCGAGCAGCGCCAGCGGGCCCATCGGCAGACCACAGCCCAGCCGCATCGCGTCGTCGATGTCCTCCCGGCTGGCGTAGTGCTGCTCCAACATCGAGACCGCATGGTTGAGATAGCCGAAGAGCAACGCATTGGCGATGAAGCCTGCCTTGTCCCCCACCACGACCGGCGACTTGCCCAGCCGCGCGGCCAACGCCTGCACGTCCTCGACGACCTCGTCATCCGTCACGACCGTCTTGATGACCTCGACGAGCTTGAGCACGGGTGCCGGGTTGAAGAAGTGCATGCCCACGACGCGGGCCGGCCGCGTCGTCGCCACCGAGATCTCGGTGACCGACAACGACGACGTGTTCGTCGCCAGGATGGCTTCGGCCTTGCAAATCTTGTCGAGCGCCGCGAAGGTCTCCTGCTTGAGGTCGAGATGCTCCGGCACCGCTTCGATGACCAGGTCAACGTCGGAGAGGTCGTCGATCGAGGTCGTGAACCTGATCCGGGAGAAGATCGCGGCCTTCTCCTCCTCGGTGAGCTTGCCGCGCTTCACCGCACGTGAGGTCGATGCCTCGAGATGCCCACGACCCCGCTCGACGGAAGCGTCGTCTAGCTCGACACCCGTGACACTGACGTGGTTGCGTGCCAGGACCTCCACGATGCCGGCGCCCATGGTGCCCAGCCCGATGACGCCGACTGTCTCAATCTCCCGTGCCATGGCGGGAGTGTTCCAGACGGCGTTGCCCCCTCTGTCGGCCTGGGTCTGCAAAGGGCTTCTCGCTGGGCTGCCGGGGTCCAAAGCGCTAGAACAGGCGCAGCCCGGGATCGTCCAGCCCGCGCAGCGCCTCGTAGTCGAGAACAAGGCACGCGATGCCGCGATCGGCCGCCAGCACCCTGGCCTGCGGCTTGATCTCCTGAGCGGCGAGGACCCCCCGCACCGGCGCGAGCAAGGGATCACGATTCAACAGCTCGAGGTACCTGGTGAGCTGCTCGACGCCGTCGATCTCACCGCGTCGCTTGATCTCGACCGCCACGGTTGACCCGGACGCGTCCCGGCACAGCAGGTCGACCGGACCGATCGCCGTCGGGTACTCACGGCGGACGAGCCGCCACCCGTCCCCCAACGTTCGCACATGCAGCGAGAGCAACTCCTGTAGGTGCGCCTCGACGCCATCTTTGAGCAGACCCGGGTCGGCACCGAGCTCGTGCGACGAGTCGTGCAGCGTCTCGGCGATCGTGATCGTGAGTCGCTCGCCCGACTTGTTCGTCACGGTCCAGACCACCGAGCCGTCGTCGCCCACTGTTTCGTCGAGTCGGCAGGGCGGGCTCATCCAGTTCAGTGGCTTGTATGCGCGGTCGTCGGCGTGCACCGACACCGATCCGTCGGCCTTGATGAGGAGCAGCCGCGGTGCAAGCGGCAGGTGTGCCGTCAACCGACCGTCGTAGTACACCGAGCAGCGGGCCACGACGAGTCGCACGGAGGGCGACTGTAGCCCGCCGCTACTCCTTGAGCGGCATGACGACGAGGACGTTCTCCACGTTCTGATACTTGCGTCTGCTCGTTAGCGGTCCCGACCGTGCTTCGTGACCGAGAGATGTGTGCCGCCACCGCACCTGACGACGATGGCGTCCACATCTACGGGAGGGGTTCGTCAGGTGCGATCGGACGGAGCCGAGTCGCGCTCGCGGTCGGCCAGCTCGCGGTCGGCCATCGCCTCTTCGTGCTCCCGCGTCCGGTCGAGCTCGGTATGCGCCTCGTCGCGCTCGCGACGTAACCGCTTGACCTCAGCGCGCCGGACCCGGGCACGGCGGGCGCCGTTCATCAGCAACCACCAGCCCAGCGCGAAGAGCAGGGCCGTGGCGACGCCGGCCAGGAAGACCCCACCGACGCTGATCTCGTCGAGGCTCGCGGAACCCAGGGTGAGTGATGCGTCTTGGGTGTTCTCCCAGACCAACCAGATGGTGAGGCCGGCTGCCGCCAGCACCAGGAGCAGTCCCAGCACGGTCATGGTGTGTCTCCTCTCAGATACTCGTGGAGGCCTACCCGCCCTGTGCCAGGCTCAATCCCATGGAGGACCTAGCCGTCGCCGTGCACGGGCTCAGCAAGCGGTACGGCGACCAGGTCGCGGTGGACAACATCGATCTCGAGGTGCGCACCGGCGAGTGCTTTTCGCTGCTCGGCCCCAATGGGGCCGGAAAGACCACAACTGTGGAGATCCTGGAGGGCTACCGGCGCCGAGACCGGGGAGATGTGCAGGTGCTCGGCGAGGACCCAGCCCACGCTTCTGCGCGTTGGCGGTCGAGGATCGGCATCGTGTTGCAGACCGCGACCGATGTTGCGGAGCTCACCGTGGACGAGGTCGTTCACCACTTCGCGACCTATTACCCCCGTCCGCGTGACCCCAACCGGGTCATCGAGGCCGTGGGTCTGACCGAGAAACGGGCCAACCGGACCCGCACACTGAGCGGGGGCCAGCGCAGACGGCTCGACGTGGCACTCGGAATCCTCGGCGATCCCGAACTGCTTTTCCTCGACGAGCCCACGACCGGCTTCGATCCCGAGGCACGGCGCCAGTTCTGGGACCTCATCGACAGTCTCAAAGCGGAAGGCACGACCATCCTGCTGACCACTCACTACCTCGACGAGGCAGAGCGGCTCGCCGACCGGGTCGCAGTCATCGCTGGCGGCCAGATCGTGGCCCGAGGCACGCCGCAGACCCTCGGTCGACGCGCCCACGGACGCGCGTCCGTGTCCTGGCGTGAGGATGGCCATCTTCGCCACGTCGAGACGGAGTCCCCGACACAGACCGTGCTGGATCTCGCGTCGCGTTTCGACGGTGAGGTGCCGGAGCTGAGCGTCCAGCGACCCCGGCTCGAGGACGTCTACCTCGAGCTCATCGGAGCGGATGACCCCATCCGGGTCGAGAAATGAGCGTGACGACTGAGCAGCTGCCGTCTCCACTGCGCATCGGCTGGCACCGCGGCGGCGTCGAGCTCAAGGAGTTCGTGCGCGACCGCGAGGCGATGGTGTTCACCTTCGCGCTGCCGTTGCTGCTCATGCTCATCTTCGGGTCCGTCTTCGACGAAGACATCGCACCGGGCGTGACGTTCTCGCAGTACTTCGTCGCGGGGATGATCGCCAGCGGCTTGGTCTACACCGGCTTTCAGAACCTCGCGATCGTGATTCCAATGGAACGCGACGATGGCACACTCAAGCGGCTGCGCGGCACGCCGATGCCGCCGGCGTCCTACTTCATCGGCAAGATGCTGTTGATCCTGCTCAGCATGGTGGTGCAGATCAGCCTCCTGCTGCTGATGGGCGTGCTGCTGTTCGAGGTGAGCCTGCCCGCAACCCCCGCGCGGTGGCTGACCTTCGGCTGGCTTTGCCTGCTCGGAATCGTGACCTGCACCCTGCTCGGTATCGCGTTCTCATCACTCGTGAAGACCGGTCGCGGCGCGCCGGCCGTCGTCTCCCCGGTCGTGCTCGTCCTGCAGTTCACCTCGGGCGTCTTCTTCGTCTACTCCGAGCTCCCCACATGGATGCAGCAGCTGTCCGCGCTGTTCCCGCTCAAGTGGCTGTGTCAGGGCATGCGCTACGTCTTCCTGCCCGACTCCTTCGCCGCTGAGGAACCCGCCGGTGCATGGGAACTGCCCAAGGTCGCCCTGGTGTTGCTGATCTGGGCTGTCATCGGTCTGGTGCTGTGCCTGCGGACGTTCCGCTGGCAACGTCGCGACGCGGGCTGAGCCGGTCACCAGCGTCCTTCGATGCCGGCACAGTCCAGTCGGCGACCGCCGCCGCGCAGCGGTGCACGGTTTCCTCGATCGGGCCTCGCTTGAAGAACGCCCGCCAGGCGGTTGCGATCAGCAGGAGGGCGACGACGTGGCTGGCATACAGCAGCCCCCGTTCGTTCACCGGTCCCCACTCCTCATACAGGGCAAGGACGTGCAGCGTGTAGAGCGTCAGCGTCATCGACCCAGCCGCACCGAGCGGTGTGAGTGCGACGCGACCCACCTGGCTACGGCACAGCAACAGGGCAGCACCCAGCACAGCGCACGCAGTGCCGCTCGTCTGCAACAGGTCGGCGGGCGTGCTGGAGTGCGGGGCGGGCACGAGCATCCACCACAGGCTGTCTGTGGGGGTGGTGCCGTAGAAGTCGAGGTTGAGAACCTGGTTGGTGGTGGCGTCTGGCAGCACCACTTCGGGAGGCTCGCCGATCAGCCGGTCGATCCCACCGTGGTCCAGCCACCACCTGGCCCCGAGCATGGACGCGATCGCGATCGAGCCGCCGCCGAGCAGCAGTGACCACCCGAACCGGGGAGAGCGCAGCGGCAGCCGGCCAATGGTCAGACCAACGAGTAGGTACGCGACCCAGGGCAGCACCGGGTAGACGCCGGTGAGCACGATCCGCTCCAGCAGCCCGACCGGATCGGACAGGGCGGCGAAGTCCGGCTGACCGGGTGGCGGACCGTAGTCATCACGTAGCCGATGGCTCACGGCGGGAGCGATCACGATCCACGCGAGCGCAAGGACGCCGAGCGGCCAGGGCCGCAGCCGCAGGAACGGGATCGCGACCAGAAAGAGGACTGCGTAGTAGGCGAGGATCACGTACACCGGCGGCGAGAGTGCACCAAGTGCGAGACCTAGGGTCCCGATCAGCACCGCACGCACGGCCAGGCGCACCGAGATGTTCGCGGCGCGTCGGCCCGATGGCGGAACCGGCCCTCCGGACATCAGCGCAATGCCGACCCCGGCGAGCACCGCAAACAACGCGGCCGCCCGGCCCGCCGAGATCAGGTATGCGGCCGAGCGGCCGCCGTCCTCGGTGACCCGGGGCAGGATGTGGACCGACATCATGCCGAGCAGCGCCACGCCGCGGGCCACGTCCACGCCCGCGATGCGTTGGTCATTCGGCTGACCGGTCAGTTCGCCCACCTATGTCACGTCACGAAACGATTACACAGGAAATCTTTAGGTCTGACCCTCTTTCCTCCTGCAAGAGGTTGACCTACTGTCCGCCAGGGTGCTTGACCGTATATGGGGTCAGGCACTTCGTTTTGCCACCGATCCCCTCTAGGAGGCGTAGTGCGAAAAGTAGCCGTCGGGCTCATCAGCCTGGCACTAGCTACCGGTTCGGCGGTCGCGATGGGGACCCCATCGTCGGCCGCCGCTCCCGGTGTTGACGACGTCGGCCCCTCGGTGACACCGAGCAATGCCGAGGTTGCTGACCACGACCTGCCCAACCCGCTCGAGGACAAGCGCCGCGAGCTGCGCGAGCAGGCCATCACCGGTGTCATCAACGGCGAGCTGATCCCACAGACCATCAACGGCAGCACCGTTGTCAAGGTCGGTGAGGCCGAAGCGGCCGCTGCCGGTGCCGCCGCCGAGGGTGAGCTCGAAGGCCGGGCTGCCAAGGAGAACGCCAGCGGCAAGGTCGACCAGTACGTCGAGCTCAGCAACGAGCGCACCGACCAGGTGTTCACGCTGCTCGTCGAGTTCGGCAACGAGCGCCACCCGGACTACCCCGACAAGGACCTGAACGAGGCCGTCGCCGGACCGCAGACCTTCGACGGACCGCTGCACAACCAAATCCCCGAGCCCGACCGCAAGGTCGACAACTCGACCGCCTGGCAGCCGGACTTCTCCAGGGAGTACTTCGACGGGCTCTATTTCGGCACCGACCAGGAGTCGCTG
>JBEVHX010000038.1:0-15325 GCA_040510995.1 Candidatus Nanopelagicales bacterium | reverse complement strand
CGCATCGCGACCCAGCCGAGGCCGGGCTGGCCGTGTACGCGGCACTGGCGGGGCGGGCACCGCGATTCGCCGGCTGGGGCCTGGCGGTCGCGGAAGCACTGGCGGACGGCCCGCGCGAAGCGGCGCTGGTTGGCGACCACGACGACCCGGCGCTCGTGGCGTTGCACCGGACCGCGTTGCGTGGGACCGCGCCCGGGCTGGTCGTCGCGGTGGGGGAGGGCGATGGCGTCCCGCTCCTCGCCGGACGACCGCGGGTCGCCGGTGGCCCCGCCGCATACGTTTGCCGCGACTTCGTCTGCGAGCGCCCGGTCACGACACCAGCGGAGCTGGCCGAGCTGATCGGTGCGCGCGGTTAGTGTCCGGATCATGGCGCACGACCACGACCTCACGTTCGCTCCGCCGATCGAGAACGGGATCGTGGTCGGGCACGACGCCTCACCATCCGCGGACCGGGCGCTGGGTTGGGCCGGCGAGGAAGCCCAGCTGCGAAACTGCCCGTTGCACGTGGTCCGAGCCTGGCGCGTCAACGATGCGCCCCGCCCCAAGCACCTACCGCCGGGTGTCGTGCCCAGCGAGGACGAGTTCGCGCAAGCTGTGGTTGACGAGCTCAAGCGCAGCGTCGCTGGCGTGCTCGTGGCCGACGTGGTGGTGCATCTGCACCCGATCCATGCGCACCCCGAGCAGGCGCTGGTCGCCGCTTCGGTGCACGCGGACTTACTGGTCGTCTCGTCCCGCGGCCGAGGCCGGGTGGCTCGGCTGCTCGGCTCGACGTCGTCCTACGTCGTTGAGCACGCGGACTGCCCGGTCGTCGTGCTCCGGGGCTGACCCGCCAGCTGCTGCATGCGCCGCTCGGCGGGGGTGTTTCGCCCTCGGCGTAGGGTTCTTGACCTGCGGCGTAATAATGTAATCATCGTTGCATGACCCACGTAGACAGCACCGAGAAGATCCGTGGCTGGCTCGCCGGCCGGCTGCCGGAGGACTGGTTCACCGAGCCGCCCGAGCTCATCGTCGACCGCGAGGAAATCACCATCGTGGGTCGGCTGGCCGCCGCCGCGACCGCCGCCGATGCTTCCGAAGCGGAGGTCGCCGCCGCCGCGGCCGGTCGCATCAGGGAGTTCCGTGAGCGCACCCGTGAGCAGCGCATCGGCATCGCCCGCGAGCTCGAGCACCGGACCAGCCGCAAGGTTGCATGGGGTGCGGTGGTGGCGGACCGGCGCGAGCTGTTCACGACCCTGTCGGTGCCAGTGATGACCCGCCTGCGGCAGACCGACCGCCAAGTGCTCGACACCCTGGTCGACGCCGGCGTGGCCCGGTCACGGTCGGAAGCGCTGGCCTGGTGCGTTCGCCTGGTCGGCAAGAACGCCGACGCTTGGCTGGCCGAGCTGCGCGACGCCATGCAGTCGGTCCAGCAGGTCCGGGAGTCCGGTCCCGACCGCTGACCTGTCGTTGGCTGGCTCCCTACGTGGGTACCTCTGCACTCACTCATGCGAGGCGCCCGCGCGGATGTGGACATTCGCTCACAGGGTGAGCCTCAGTGCGCGACGACAGTGATCATCACAGCGATGTACTGCAGAACGTAGGCCAGCAGGGTCAGCGCGTGGAACACCTCGTGGAAGCCGAACCAGCCCGGGTGCGGGTCCGGCCGCTTGAGCGCATACACCACGCCGCCGAGGGTGTAGAGCAGTCCGCCGACGATGACCGGCACGATCACGGCGATCCCTCCGGCCACCGCGAACTCCGGCAGGAAGAACACCGCGACCCAGCCGAACGCCACATAGGCCGGTACATACAACCAGCGCGGCGCGCCCACCCAGAGCACCCGGAACGCCACGCCGATCAGGGCCAGCGCCCAGACCAGCCAGAGCAGAGCGGTGCGCGCACCGCCGTCCAGCAAGACGACCGTGAACGGCGTGTAGGTGCCCGCGATGATCAGGAAGATGTTCGCGTGGTCGACGCGCTTGAGGACCCCGTGGGTGCGTGGTGTCCAGCGGCCCCGGTGGTACGCGGCTGACACCGCGAACAGCGCTGTCGTGGTGAACGCATACACCGCGGACGCAGCGATCTCGGGACCTCCGCGAGAGAGCGCCACCAAGACGATGCCGCAGACGAGAGCCACCGGCGCGGCCGCCGCATGCAGCCACCCGCGCAGCCTTGGCCTGACTGCATCGGGCACGTGACCGGTGGCGTGCTCGATCGCCGCGCCGAGGGTGCGGTCGAGCGCGTCGCCGACTTGTTCGGTCGTGTCGCGGTGACTCATCGGCAGGACTGTACGGGGCTACCCTGATCGCTCGTGGGGTTGCGCGACCTGGTCTACGGCGCATACGAGCGGCAGGTAGCGCGCTCGCTCGACCGCTCCCAGATCCCGCGTCATGTCGGCGTGATCCTCGACGGCAACCGGCGATGGGCCCGCGGCAGCGGCAAGGACGCTGCGACCGGCCACCGGGCGGGCGCGGACAAGATCACCGAGCTGCTCGGCTGGTGCGACGACATCGGTGTCGAGGTCGTCACCCTCTGGCTGCTCTCGACCGACAACCTTGGCCGACCCCAGCACGAGCTCGCGCCACTGCTGGCGATCATCGAGGGAACCGTCACAGAACTTTCCGCGACCGGACGCTGGCGGATCCATCCGGTCGGCGCGCTGGATCTGTTGCCCGACCACACTGCAACGGTCCTCAAGGACGCCGCGGACCGCACCACCGACCTGCCCGGCCTGCTGGTCAACGTCGCGGTTGGATACGGAGGTCGGCGTGAGATCGCGGACGCGGTGCGTTCGTTGCTGTCCGAGCATGCAAGCCGCGGCACCTCGATCGAAGAGCTTGCCGAGGTGCTCGACGTCGAGCACATCTCTGAGCATCTGTACACCCGGGGCCAGCCTGACCCGGACCTGGTGATCCGAACGAGTGGCGAGCAGCGACTGTCCGGGTTCCTGCTGTGGCAGAGCGCGCATTCGGAGTTCTACTTCTGCGAGGCGTACTGGCCGGACTTCCGGCGCACGGACTTTCTGCGCGCGCTGCGCGCGTATGCGGCCCGCCATCGGCGCTACGGCGGCTGACGGCGGCCAAACGTTCTCCCGACGTCCGGCGTGGCGTCGACTCGACGTCACCGGCCCGGTCGTAGCGTCGGCCAGGACGGGTCGGCACCCGGCCGCCCCGCTCGGGAGGCGCCAGGTTGCTCCGCACACGGCATCGACAGGACCAACTGCATCGTCGGATGGCATGAACGTGGCTGCTGCCCGTCGACCTGCCTCGAATCCGACCGGCACCGGCTCGTCCGCCGCCCGCAGACTCGGCCGCCGCACCTACGTGCTGGACACCTCGGTCCTTTTGTCGGACCCGCTGGCACCGCTGCGCTTCGACGAGCATGAGGTCGTACTCCCGGTTGTTGTGATCAGCGAGCTCGAGGGCAAGCGGCACCATCCAGAGCTCGGCTGGTTCGCGCGCCAGGCGCTGCGGTTGCTGGACGACCTGCGGGTCGAGCACGGCCGACTCGATGACGCGTTGCTCCTCAACGACCGTGGCGGCACGCTCTGCGTCGAGCTCAACCACACCGACGCCTCGGTACTCCCGGCCGGTTTCCAGCTCGCCGACAATGACACGCGGATCTTGGCGGTCGCACGCAACCTTGCCGCCGACGGCCGAAACGTCACGCTGGTCTCCAAGGACCTGCCGATGCGGGTCAAGGCCAGCGCCGTGGGGCTGGCCGCCGAGGAGTACCGAGCCGAGCTCGCACTCGAGTCCGGGTGGACCGGCATGGTCGAGCTCGAGGTCGCCGGCGCGGACCTCGACGCGCTGTACGAGCACGGGGTCATCGACCTCGACCAGGCCAAGGATCTGCCCTGCCACACCGGACTGGTGCTGCAGTCCGAGCGCAGCAGCGGCCTTGGCCGGATGACGGCCGACAAGCAGGTGCGGCTGGTGCGCGGCGACCGGGAGGCGTTCGGCCTGCACGGCCGCAGCGCCGAGCAGCGGGTCGCGCTCGACCTGTTGCTCGACCCCGACGTCGGCATCGTGTCCCTGGGCGGACGCGCCGGCACCGGCAAGTCGGCACTGGCCTTGTGCGCCGGGCTCGAGGCGGTCCTCGAGCGTCGGCAGCACCGCCGGGTCGTGGTCTTCCGACCTCTCTATGCCGTCGGCGGCCAGGAGCTCGGTTACCTGCCTGGGACTGAGGTGGAGAAGATGGCGCCCTGGGGGCAGGCCGTCTTTGACACGCTGTCCGCCTTGACGACGACCGAAGTCGTCGAGGAGGTCGTGGACCGCGGCATGCTCGAGGTGCTGCCGCTCACGCACATCCGTGGCCGCTCGCTGCATGACGCTTTCGTGATCGTCGACGAGGCCCAGTCCCTTGAGCGCAACGTGCTGCTCACAGTGCTCTCCCGGATCGGCGCCGGCTCACGGGTCGTGCTGACCCACGACGTGGCGCAGCGCGACAACCTGCGTGTTGGACGACACGACGGTGTGGTCGCGGTCGTCGAGAAGCTGAAGGGACACCCGTTGTTCGCCCACGTCACGCTGACCCGTTCCGAGCGCTCCCCGATCGCGGCGCTGGTGACCGAGATGCTCGAGGATATTCCGCTGTCCTGAGTCCCGTATGGCTGAAATGCCGTAACTCTCTGCAGCCTTCCGATCGCGCATCGTGTCAATGTGACGGATGCCACGCCATTCGATTGGTTCATACCAGGGGTCCCGGGGCATCGTGGAGAGCAGTCAGACCCCGCGTATCCCTCGGATGAACATCATCCGACGGGTCGACGTCAGCCGGAGAACCGGCCAGACGATCGGCTGAGGAGGTACGCCGCCCCGGCCCTCATGGCGGCCGGGAGCCCGCGTCATCCGCGCCCCGCAGTGTCGGGTCGTGTTGACCCGCGTCCGGGGTGAAGAGCGTGTGTCGCGGCTGTGCGACGCGCGAAACCGCTGGAAGGGATACCCATATATGCCCCGGACCCGTGTCCGGAAGTCTGTGCTGCTCCCGATCATTGGCGTGTCCGCCGTCGCACTTGTTGCGGGCGCGCTGGTTGTCTCGGAGCCGGCCGACGCCGACGCCAACATGACCGCCTTCGGTGTCACCGCCGACGAGCTCGATCGTCTGCAGCGTGAGAAGAAGGTCGCCGCCACCGAGGCCTACAACATCTGGAAGGCCGAGCAGGACCGAATCGCCGCCGAGGCCGAGGCCGCGCGGGTCGCTGCCGAGGCCGAGGCGGCGCGGGTCGCTGCCGAGGCCGAGGCCGCCCGCGTCGCCGCCGAAGCGGCCGCCAAGGCACAGGCCGAGGCTGACGCCAAGGCCGCGGCCGATCGCGCCGCAGCCGCCCGGAAGTCGTCCCGTTCCTCCGCGCGCGCAGCCGGCCCCGTCGCGAGCGGCTCGCCGCGCGAGATCGGCCTGCAGATGGTGCTGGCCCGCGGCTGGAGCGAGGGTCAGTTCGGCTGCCTGGACAGCCTGTACCAGCGGGAGAGCGGCTGGAACCCGAACGCCCACAACAGCTCCTCCGGCGCGCACGGCATTCCGCAGGCGCTCCCCGGCTCCAAGATGGCCAGCCATGGCTCCGACTGGGCGACCAACCCCGCGACGCAGATCGCGTGGGGTCTGGACTACATCGCCGGTCGCTACGGTGACCCCTGCGGCGCGTGGAGCCACTGGCAGGCCAAGCACTGGTACTGAGTTTGAGCCAGCCATGACGGGGAACCCCTGACCCGTATGACGGGGAACCCTTGACCCGTCGCTGGACCGAACGAGCACTCACGGTCCACACTGGACGGCGGCCCCCGACCAACCCCCTCCCGGTCGGGGGCCGTCTCATGCCCCACGCGAATCAGGAGGTTCGCGGGCCCGGGACGCGATCACAACCGCGCGAATCTCCACATGCGCGTAGAAGTGGGACATGCAGGAGCTGACCTTTCTCGGTCACGCCACGGTGCTGGTCGAGCTGGCCGGTGTCAGGGTGCTCACCGACCCTGTGCTCAGGCCATGGACCACGTTCTTGCGGCGGGTCAGCGAACCGACCGACCCGGTGGTCACGCTGGGTCGGCTGCGGCCCGACGTGGTCGTCCTGTCGCACCTGCACCACGATCACTGCGATCTGCCCACTCTGCGCCGACTGTCCGCCGGCGTTCAGGTGGTCGCGCCGGTTGGAGCCGGTCGGTGGCTGCGCCGGCACGGGATCGCGAACGTGCAGGAGCTGGTGACCGGGGAGTCGGCAACCATCGGTGGCCTGAGCGTCAAAGCCGTGCCCGCGGTGCACGACGGATCACGAGGTCCGCTCGGCCCGCGTGCCGAGGCAGTGGGCTACCTGATCAGTGACCAGGCCAGGACGCTGTACTTCGCCGGCGACACCGCGCTTTTCCCTGCGATGTCGGATCTCGGCGAGATCGACGTCGCGCTGCTGCCGGTCTGGGGATGGGGACCGAACCTCGGGGCCGGACATCTGAACCCGTACGAGGCG
Source organism: Candidatus Nanopelagicales bacterium (assembly GCA_040510995.1). GTDB lineage: Bacteria > Actinomycetota > Actinomycetes > JBEVHX01 > JBEVHX01 > JBEVHX01. The sequence goes on along the minus strand of JBEVHX010000038.1, from coordinate 8,892 downwards.
GCCTGCGCGGCCCGTATGATCCGGCCGCGGGTCTGCGTGCCCGTGCACTGGGGCAGCCTGGCACCCATCGGGATGGCCCGCCTCATGTCCCATCACCTCTACGATCCGCCAAGGGAGTTCGCCCGCGCGGTTCGTCGAATGGATCTTGGCACTGCGGTCGTGATCACCGAGCCGGGGCACCGGGTAGCTCTCCCACGGTGACGGACGGCGGGCAGCCAGCGGATCGGAGGGGCCTCGGTGCCGGAGCAGGTCAGCACCTCGGAGCTGTCACGACGTTGGCGGCTGGGGCGAACCCTCTCGCCACCCGTTCGGCGCACTCTGGCGGGACGGCTGTTCGGACTGCTGTGGGCGTGGCTGCTCGGCAGCATCGGACTCGGCTTGACTTTCCTGCTGATTCCCGACCTGACGGCCGAGTCGTGGTGGGTCGTCATGCTCGCGGCACTTCTGGTGGCCGTTGCCGGCTGGTTGCTCCGGCCGATCTTGGACGTCCTGGCCTTGCCTCTGGGCTGGGTGGGCGTCGTGCTGATCGGCCTGTTCGCTCAGGCCGTCGTCATGTACATCGCGCTGCAGATCACGCCGGGGGTGAACGGGACGTCCTGGTGGCACGTGTTCGCGGCCTCGTGGGTCTACGCGGCCATCGCGACCCTCGTGGGCTTCATCGACCAGGTTGACGAGGACGAGGTGTTCATCGCCCACGTCGTGCGCGCCGCGCTCCGGCGTCGGCGCAACGTCGAATTGGCGGACCCTGAGCAGGACGGTGTGGTCTTCGTCCAGATGGACGGCGTGTCCCTTCCGCTGCTGCGGTGGGCGCTGATGGGTGGGAACCTGCCGACGCTGAACCGCTGGGTGCGCACCGGCACCCATGCGGTGGCCGGCTGGACCGCACGGGTCCCGTCGACCACGCCGGTCAGCCAGGCCGGGATCCTGCTCGGTTCCAATGAGGACATGCCCGCTTTCCGCTGGTATGAGAAATCGGTCGACGGCGTGGGCGGTCGGCTTGTCGTGGCCAACCACCCCCCCGATGCGGCGATCATCGAGCACCGACTGAGTGAGGGCCGCGGCCTGCTCGTGGATGACGGCTGGAGCGTCGGCAACATGTTCACCGGGGATGCCGTCGGCTCAGCGCTCACCATGAGCGCGGTCGGTGCACAGGGCAGGAGGGCAGTAGGGGACCCTGGCGACTTCGCCGCCTTCTTTGCCACTCCGTACGGCTTCGCCCGCGCGCTCATCCGCACCATCGCCGAGATGGCGAAGGAGCTGGTTCAAGCCCGGCGGGCCATCTCGCGCGGCATCGAGCCGAGAGTCGAGCGCCACGGCCCGTACATCGCGCTGCGCGGGCTGACCAATGTGTTCATGCGAGATCTCAACATCGCGCTGGTCACGGAGCAGCTGATCCGCGGGCGCAAGAGCATCTACGTGGACTTCTTGGACTACGACGAGATCGCCCACCACGCGGGTGTCGCGCGCCCCGAGTCGCTGGCGGCGATGGCCGGCATCGACCAGGTGCTGGGTTTGCTGGAGAAGGTGAGCGAACACGCCCCCAGGAAGTATCACTTCGTTGTCGTGTCCGACCACGGTCAGAGCCAGGGGGCGACTTTCCGCCAACGCCAAGGACAGTCGCTCGAGGGTGTGGTGCGCGATCTGATGGGCGCGGGTACGACCATGGCCGCAGCGACTGGGCACGACGAGGACTGGGGACCGCTCAACACATTCCTCGCCCAGCTGCGCGGACAGAAGTCTGTGACTGGCCGGATGAGCAACACGATGCTGCGATCGCGAACGGATGCCGAGGGCGCGGTCACACTCGGCCCACGCGTCGCCGCGGCCAAGAGGTCCGAGGCCGCAGCGGTCGACCTGGTCGTCTGCGGCTCGGGAAACCTGGGCCTCGTGTGGTTCGCGCAGGTCCCGGGGCGAGTGACGCTCGAAGACATGCAGGAGCGGTGGCCCGGCCTCGTCAGAGCGCTGGCGACCAATCCGCACGTCGGGTTCATCGTGGTGAAGTCGCACAAGGACGGGATTGTGGCGCTCGGGCGAGACGGCGTGCACGTCCTGTCCACGGGGCAAGTCGATGGCATCGACCCGCTCGAGCAGTTCGGGCCGCATGCGGCACCCGACATGCTGCGCTGCGCAAGCTTCGAGCACGCGCCCGACATCTATCTGAACTCCTTCCACGACCCCGCCTCGGGCGAGGTCGCCGCGTTCGAGGAGCTCGTCGGATGTCACGGTGGCCTCGGTGGCTGGCAGACAGAGCCAGTGCTCGTGCATCCGAGCGGCTGGCGGACGGACCAAGGGATCGTCGGGGCCGACCGCCTGCATGACCAGCTCGTGCGTTGGCTCGAGCAGCTGGGCCACCGCCAGTCACTCACGCCAGCGGCGGCTCCCGGCGTCCGGGCGGACGGGTGAGGCGCAGCGGGTCCAACACCCGGTCCAGCGTTTCCGCGTCCAGCCTTCCACTTTCCAGGTGGCCGCGGGCTTCGGTCGCGGCCCGGATCGAGGTCCTGCTCTTGAGCGCGTGCTTGGCGATCTCGGCCGCCTCCTCATAGCCGAGGTAGGGGTTCAATGCGGTGGCCAGGGCAGTCGTGCCTTCGGCGTACTCGCGCATCCGGTCGACGTCCGCCTCGAAGCCCTCGATGCACCGGTCGGCGAGTAATCGCGTCGCGTTCGTGAGCAGCCGGATCTGTTCGAGCAGGTTGCGAGCGATCACGGGCATCTGGACGTTCAGCTCGAACGACCCGCTCGCGCCGGCCCACGCGATGGCGGTGTCGTTCCCGACCACCTGAGTGCACACCATGAGCACGGCTTCTGGGATCACCGGGTTGACCTTGCCCGGCATGATCGAGCTCCCTTTTTGCAGCTCGGGGAGCCTGATCTCGGCGAGCCCGGCGCGCGGCCCTGAGGACATCCAGCGCAGGTCGTTGCAGATCTTGGTCAAGGCGACAGCGAGCACTCGCAGCTGGCCGCTGGTCTCGACCATGGCATCCCGGGCCGCGTTTCCTTCCATGTGGTTGCGCGCCTCGACGAGGGGCAGCCCGGTGCGGTCGGCGAGCCGCTCGATGACCGCGGCGGCGAACCCGGCAGGCATGTTGATGCCGGTGCCCGCCGCGGTGCCACCCAGCGGCACCTCGGCCAGCCGGGGCAGCGTGGACTCCAGTCGTTCGACCGAGCGTGCCACCTGGGCCGCATGCCCGTGCAGCTCCTGGCCGAGCGTGACCGGCACCGCGTCCACCAGGTGCGTGCGTCCGGCCTTCACCGCGTCCGCATACTCAAGCCCCTTGCGCTCGAGCGCACCATGGAGGTGCCAAAGAGCGGGCATGAGCCGGTGCACGATCGCGTCGGTGGCCGCGAGCGCGATCGCGGTCGGGACGGTGTCGTTGCTGGACTGACTGGCGTTGACGTGGTCATTGGGATGCACTGGCCGGCCGAGCGTTCGCTCGGCGAGGGTCGCGAGCACCTCGTTCATGTTCATGTTGCTCGAGGTGCCCGAGCCGGTCTGGAACACGTCGAGGGGGAAGGCGTCGTGATGGTCACCGGCGATGACCTGCTCCGCTGCGTCCGAGATCGCATCCGCCATACTGGCGTCGAGCACCCCGAGCGCCGCATTCACGAGCGCGGCCTCGGCTTTGATCTGGGCCATTGCCTTGAGGAACTCTGGCGGCATCGTCTCGCCGCTGATCGGGAAGTTGTCGATTGCCAGCTCGGTTTGCTGGCCCCAAAGCGGTCGTTGGCTCATGCCCCCACCCTTCCCCATTTCCCCGACCCCTCCTCGTGATCATGCACAAATGCCGCGGACTTTGTGCATGATCACGGGGGAGAGGGGTTGGGTGGGGAGGGCGGATGCCGCGAGGAGTCAATGGGCGGGCGGGCCGACCGGGACGCGTGTGATGACCGGGCCGGCGGCCGCGTCCGGGTCCACGAAGAAGTCGTTGCCCTTGTCGTCGACCACGATGAAGGCCGGAAAGTCCTCGACCTCGATGCGCCAGACGGCCTCCATGCCGAGCTCCGCGTACTCGAGCACCTCGACCTTCTTGATGCAGTCCTGCGCCAGCCGGGCTGCCGGACCGCCAATCGAGCCGAGGTAGAAGCCGCCATTCTCGGCGCAGGCCTTCGTCACCGCGACCGACCGGTTGCCCTTTGCCAGCATCACGTATGAACCGCCGGCCTTCTGGAACTGGTCGACGTAGGAGTCCATGCGGCCCGCGGTGGTCGGACCGAATGACCCGGACGCATACCCGGCCGGGGTCTTCGCCGGCCCGGCGTAGTACACACACATGTCCCGCAGGTAGTCGGGCATATCCTCGCCGCGGTCGAGCCGCTCCTTGATCTTCGCGTGCGCGATGTCTCGGGCGACGACCATCGGTCCGCTCAACGAGAGTCGCGTCTTCACCGGGTACCGGGACAGTTCCGCCAGAATCTGCGACATCGGACGGTTCAGGTCGATGCGCACCACGTCCTCGTCGAGGTGTTCGTCGGTGACCTCGGGGAGGAAGTGCGCCGGCTCGCGTTCGAGTGCCTCGAGGAAGACTCCCTCCGGTGTGATCTTCGCGAGCGCCTGCCGGTCGGCCGAGCACGATACCGCGATCGCGATCGGGCACGACGCTCCATGCCGCGGGAGCCGGATGACTCGGACGTCGTGGCAGAAGTATTTGCCGCCGAACTGCGCGCCGATCCCGAGCCGCTGGGTCAGCTCGAGCACCGCGCCCTCGAGCTCGTGGTCGCGAAACCCGTGTCCAAGCTCCGAGCCCTGCTTCGGCAGCCCGTCGAGGTAGTGCGCGCTCGCGTACTTGGCCGTCTTCAGCGCGAACTCGGCGCTCGTTCCGCCGACCACAATCGCCAGGTGGTATGGCGGGCACGCGGCGGTCCCGAGCGCGCGGATCTTCTCCTCGAGGAAGGCCATCATGGAGTCGGGGTTGAGGACGGCCTTGGTCTCCTGAAACAGGTAGCTCTTGTTCGCCGAGCCACCACCCTTGGCCATGAACAGCAACTTGTATGCGAGCTCGTGGCCAGGCGCCGTGTCCGCGTACAGCTCGATCTGCGCTGGGAGGTTGGACCCGGTGTTCTTCTCCTCCCACATGGTGACCGGCGCCATCTGGGAGTAGCGCAGGTTGAGCTGCGCGTACGCGTCGTAGACACCGCGCGCAATGGCTGCTTCGTCGTCGCCCGAGGTCAGGACGTGCTGACCGCGCTTGCCCATGACGATGGCCGTGCCGGTGTCCTGGCACATCGGCAGGACGCCGCCGGCGGCGATGTTCGCGTTCCTGAGCAGGTCGAGCGCGACGAAGCGGTCGTTGGGGGAGGCGTCAGGGTCGTCCAGGATGTTGCGCAGCTGTTGCAGATGCCCCGGCCGCAGCAGGTGCGCGATGTCCTTCATTGCCTCGAATGTGAGCAGCTGCAGCGCCTCGGGCTCGACCTGCAGGAACCGCCGTCCCTCCGCCTCGAAGGTCGAGACCCCCTCGGTGGTGATCAGGCGGTAGGGCGTCTCATCGGCGCCGATCGGCAGCAGATCGGTGTATGCGAATCCAGCAGACGGCGCAGGCATGCGGCCAGGGTAAGTCCCTGGCTCCATGCCTCAGGTAGCGTGGTCGAAGTCGACGGCGGAGTAGAGGCGCAGCTTGTCGAGCGCGTGCCGGCTCTCAATACGACGGATCGTTCCGCTGCGGCTGCGCATCACCAGGGAATCGGTGGTCGCGCCGCCGCCGGAGTAGCGCACGCCGCGCAGCAGCTCGCCGTCGGTGACCCCGGTCGCGACGAAGAACACGTCGCCGCTGACCAGGTCGTCGGTGAGCAGCACCCGATCGAGGTCGTGCCCGGCTTCGAGGGCCTTGCGCCGCTCGTCCTCGTCCCGCGGCCACAGCTTGCCCTGCAGCACGCCGCCGAGGCACTTGATCGCGCACGCGGTGATGATGCCCTCAGGCGTCCCTCCGATACCCAACAGCAGATCGACGCCGGTGTCCGCTCGCGCGGCCATGATGCCGCCCGCTACGTCGCCGTCGGTGATGAACTTGATCCGTGCCCCGGTTTCGCGCACCTGCCGCACGATCTCGTCGTGCCGTGGGCGGTCGAGGATGCACACCGTGACGTCTTCGGGGCTCTCGCCCTTGGCCCGCGCCACTGCGTTGATGTTGTCGGCGACCGGAGCGTTGATGTCAACCGCGCTGGCCGCCTCCGGCCCGGTGACGAGCTTCTCCATGTAGAAGACCGCGGACGGGTCGAACATCGACCCGCGCTCGGCGACGGCCATCACTGACAAGGCGTTGGTCATGCCCTTGGCCGTCAGCGTGGTGCCGTCGATCGGGTCGACGGCGACGTCGACCTCCGTACCTTCACCGTTGCCGACGCGTTCACCGTTGTACAGCATCGGCGCGTTGTCCTTCTCGCCCTCGCCGATGACGACCACGCCATTCATGCTCACGGTGGTGATGAGGGCGCGCATCGCCTTGACCGCCGCCCCGTCGGCGCCGTTCTTGTCGCCTCGACCGACCCACCGTCCAGCCGCCATGGCGGCCGCTTCGGTGACCCGCACGAGCTCGAGCGCAAGGTTGCGGTCCGGGCTCTGCGGCCCACGAGCGTCGCGTGCAGGATCGGGGAAGCTGGTCATCGGCGCACCTCTCGAGTCGGCGTGTGGCGAGCCTACTGATCGTGGTCAGGTACCCCTGACGATGTCGCGCGTCGGACTCGGAGAGGATGGCGACGTGGCCCAGCGACGACGCGGATTCGAGACCGCCGGTGACATGGTGCGGTCGATGGGCCTGGTCCTGCTTGGCGTCGCCGCGCTTCTGCTTCTGACCCTGCGCGACGAGCCGGATGACCCGGTCACTGTCGTCGACGCGTCGGTCGTCGAGTCCACGACGTCACAGGCCCGGGCGGCAGCACCGTTTGCGCTGGAGGCCCCGCTCGGTCTCGACGACGGCTGGCGGGTCACGAGCATCCGCTACCAGCCCGGCACCGATGCCGGTTCCGTCTGGCACATCGGTTACATCACGCCCGCCGACGACTACGCCGCGGTGGAGCAGACCGACGGTGAGGTGATGGACGCGCTCGAGGGCCAGCTCCCCGAGCCGGAGGAGGACGGCGCCGCCCAGGTCGGCGGGCGAACCTGGACTCGGTACGTCGACCAGACCAGCGATCGGCGCGCCCTGGTCGTCGACGGCGCAGCCAGTGAGCTCGCGGTCGCCGGTACCGCCGACTGGGCCGGGCTCGAGGAGCTCGCTGGAGCGCTCGCTCCGTCAGCCGGCTGATTCGGTGGCGTCTGCTTCGCTCGAATCGGTCGGACGCGCGGCATCTATCCGGGCGCGGGCTCCGTCCAGCCAGGCCTGGCACACACGGGCAAGCTCCTCGCCGCGCTCCCACAGTTGCAGCGACTCCTCGAGCGTGGCTGCACCGGCCTCGAGACGGCGGACGATCTCGACCAGCTCGTCCCGGGCTGCTTCGTAGGACATCTCGGGCATCGACGTCACACTAGGACGCCTTGTGCGCGACCGCGGCGATCTCGCCGTGGGCCACCCGCAGCCGTAGCGGTATCCCCGGTGAGACCTGCTCCGGTGAGCGCACCACCACGCCGTCGGCTCGTTGCACGACCGCATACCCGCGCTCGAGCGTGGCGGCAGGAGACAGTGACAGCACCCTGGCCCTGGTGTGCGCGAGGTCGTCTGCGGCCCGGTCCAACCGGTGCATGACCACGAGCAGCGCCCGCTCCCGCACTCGCTCGAGCTCCAGGGCACGTCCGTCGACTAGCACGAATGGGTCAGCGAGGACCGGACGCGAGAGCAGCGAAGTGAGCCGGTCCTGCTCGGCGCGAACGCGCCGGCCAACCGCCGCACGAAGCCGATCACGGGCTTGGACGACCCGTTGTGCCTCTGCCCGCACGTCGGGGACGACGAGCCGGGCAGCGTCGGTCGGCGTGGAAGCGCGAACGTCCGCGACCAGGTCGAGCAACGGGTTGTCCGCCTCGTGGCCGATCGCGCTTACGACCGGCGTGCGGCACTCGGCCACCGCGCGGACCAGCCCTTCGTCGGAGAACGGCAGCAGGTCCTCGACCGAGCCGCCGCCGCGCGCGATCACGATGACCTCCACGTTCGGCTCACGATCCAGCCGCCGCACGGCGTCGACCATCTCGCTCACCGCATACGGACCCTGCACGGCGACCGCACGCACGTCGAAGCGCACGGCCGGCCAGCGAGCCCGCGCGTTTTCGAGAACATCGCGCTCGGCGGCGGACGCGCGCCCACAGATCACCCCGACGGTATGCGGCAGGAACGGCAGCGGGCGCTTGCGGCCCGCGGCGAACAGCCCCTCGGCGGCCAGGACGCGTCGGCGCTCCTCCAGGCGGGCGAGCAGGACGCCGAGCCCCACCGGCCGGATCTCGGTGACGTTCAGCGAGAGGCTGCCTCGGTTGATGTAGAAGTCCGGCTTGCCGTGGACGACGACTCGCGCGCCGTCGGTCAGAGGCGGTTGCACTGAGTCGAGGACCGCGATGCCGCAGGTGATGGACAGGGACACATCAGCGTGCGGGTCACGCAGCGCCAAGAAGACCACGCCGGACCCGGGACGGCGGGTGATCTGCGTCACCTGACCCTCGACCCAGACGCGGCCGAGCCGGGCCACCCATTGGCCGATCATCTGGCTTACCGACCGCACTGGCAACGGCTGCTCGGGCGAGGTGTGGACGGCCACGTCCGCACCCTAGGGGTGAGGCCGCGAAACACACCTACCATGGGGGCATGACATTGAGCAGTAACCCGGCTGGGCGAAGGGTGCTGCTGGCGGCGCCGCGCGGCTACTGCGCGGGCGTCGACCGCGCCGTTGTCACAGTAGAGAAAGCGATTGAGCTGCATGGCGCGCCAGTCTATGTTCACAAACAAATCATGCACAACAAATACGTGGTCGAGGAGCTGG
>JBEVHX010000037.1:0-3346 GCA_040510995.1 Candidatus Nanopelagicales bacterium | reverse complement strand
CCCGTGCCGCCACTGGGCCGGGTCCTGGCTTCGGGGCACGACGACCACCTCCCCGGATGAAGCCAAACAGACGATCTCCATGGCCGTCGACGCCGCCCTACGAGCGCTGCTCTGAGCGGCCGGCCGGAGACATCCACAGGCGCGGTTCGTCGGCGGCCTACTCCAGCGGACGGCAACGCGTTTCAGGGTCCCCGACGAGTCGATGACTCCGCGACGCCGGCCGACGCGAACAAGGACATGCCGTTATGTGTGCGCGGCGACCGCGTCAGCGGTGTCGTCGGTACGCACGTTCGGGCGCGTTTGCGACCGGCTGCTCAGCGGCCGCTCGCGCGAGTTGACCTTGACGGTCAGCTCCTCTTCGTCGAGGTGGAGGCTGGCGGTGACGACCTCGTCCTTGTTCTCGGAGTCGCGCACCAGCCTCCAGTGAAGGTCGCGGTCGGCCTGCAGGCCGGCACCGACCAGCGCCGTGCCGACCGCGTCGGGCTGCGGAACCCGCCAGGGTGATGGTCTGGGCTCACGAGGTCCCGACGCAGCTCGGCGAGCCGCGGTGGCGCAGGACGCCAGCGAGACCGTCGCAGCCCGCGGACCCACGTGACGTGACAACGTCGTCACGATCATCCAACAACTCGTGACGTCACCACACCAGTGCGCTATCTCTGCAGCTGACCCCGCATCACGCCGGCAGGATGCTGCGCGTTGTGCAGATTGGCGTAGTAAGCCGAGGGGTCTTTCAAGACGTCGATGATGTCAGCTCGGTCGGCGTGCACACAGACGGTGCCTGTCGGGTACGACGTCGGCGCCGGCGCAGCGGCCGTCCCGCCGAAGAGATCGATCACGACGGGCCCCGCGAGACCAGCCGGTGCCGCGTGGATGTGGGCCACGTGGGGCAGGGCTTCGCCTGGGGTGAGCGTGAGCGGCCCAACGGACCAGCACACCTCTTCTTGGCCGGGGTTCAATCGCAGCTCGATCGACCCGCGGTCGGCGTCGCCGTGCGGATTTGATCGGCGCGCCCGCCGCGTTGAACTCGTTGGCGCCGCTCAACGCGACGCTGAATGGGCGACCCCCATCGGCGGCATCCACCGTCGCGCTCGGACCACCGCCCCGAGGCAGAGCCCCACCACAGCTGAACCGATGGCTCGTATACGTCCGCTCGTCACCGCGCGCGCCGCCTTGTTTCCGGGCGGCTCGCCGCCCGCCTCGCCTGGCAGGCGATTGTACAGCACCTGCGCGGACGGGAGGCGCCGGCCTCACCGAGCCCGGACGGCGACGGCACAGGATGGCGTGAAGATCGCTGGAGCTCGCTTCATCGAGCCGTGCCAGCGCGAAGAAGGTGCTTTCAAAGCCGGGATACAGGATGCTCGGCGCGTTGGTCGACTGCGTCCACGCATAGCGCCGGCTCTTCGCCTGGCCCCAGGCGACGAGACCGATGCGATTCGCCCAGTCGTCGAAAATCGCGTGCACGACGGACCGGCTCCGGAGCAAGGTCCCAGAGCTCGGCGATGGACGGCCCGCCGCCCGCACGCTTCTTCTCCTGCGCTGCATAGGTCAGACCAATGGCCCGCGGAATCAGCACGCGCAGGCCGCCGCCTTCGTAGTTTCGGATTTCGATGCCGAGCACGTCCGCTGGGCACATCTGCTGGTTCAGGAACTCGATGATCCGCCGTAGCTCGCTCGAAGCTGGTCAGCTTGCACGAGCACTGTCCGCACAGCTCTCCCCAGCCGGCGTGCTCGCTCCACCCGAACCAAGCGCCACCGACGTGCGCGGCTGGGCTCGTCGACGGGAGCTCGACGTCCCCGACCGCGGCAGGCTCCGACCCGCTGTGTGGAGCGCCTATCGAGGAGAACACCCGCCGTCCGACACAGGGTGCGATGACCCTCACCGCCGCATCCTGGATCGCCGAGAGTCGGTCACAATCCGGTAGCGGGAGATGCGAGCCACGCGTTGCTGCAACGCGTTCAGCACGGGCGGCGTGCACACCGCATCGCCGTCGCAGCCACGTTGCCCCCGCCCGACGCATGTGGCGCGGCACCATCACGTCGTCCCAGATGGCAAACCTCATCAACGTCGATGAACCACGGACGTCGTCGTCGCCGTCCTCGGTCATAGTTGCTCGTACACCCGCAGGTGGTCCCGGCGATCGGCGAGGCACCTCGGGGTCGATCGGCCGTTCCACGACTGTCTCCGACCGGAGTTCGTCTACCTCCGATGAGCGGGATCCACGGCGGCGCCGCGACGGCCGCGGAACCCATCCCCGGATCGCCTCAGGCCGCCACGGTGGCGCCCAGTGACCAACCGGCGCGGTTGGCGATGGCGACGGCTCCGAGCTGTGATCGCACACCGAGCTTCTGCAGGACCGCGCGAATCTGGGAGCGCACGGTCGTCACGGCCACAAAGTGGGCGTCGGCGATCTCCTCGGCGGACATGCCGTCGATGAGCGCCGTCAGCACCAGGCCTTCGCGGTGCGTCAGCCGCTCGAAGGTGGAGAGCATCCGCCGCGCGCCGGCCCGCTCGATGCGCAGTTCGTCGAGCAGCGCCTCGCGATCTGCTCGCCCGACGAGTGTCCCGCCGGCGAGGACATGGCCGACTGCCGACTCGACGTCGTCGAGGAGCGCTCCCTTACCGATCCACCCTGCGGCGCCGGCTTCGAGGCACGCCGCCAGCACCGAGCGCCGCGTCTCGGAGGTCAGCATCACAACCTTGGTTCCTGTCGACAGCAAGGGTGCGATGAGCTCGATCCCGCTGCGGACAACCCCGCCCAGCTGGATGTCCAGCAGGACGCACTGCGGCTGAAACCGCCGCGCATGCTCGACGACGTCGTGTGCCGTCGGCGCGCTGTTCGTTTCGACGTCCCAACCGCGCGCGGACAGCGCCAGCTGGAGTCCGATGACGACGAGCGCGTGATCGTCGACAGCGAGAACCCGGCCGTTCATAAAGCGCTGGCCGACTGCAACGGACCCCAACCCGGGCTCCGGGACGGGCTGGAGCGTGAGCTGCGAAAGCGCAACACGAACGACGTTCCGCCGCCGGCCCGAGGATGGACATCGAGCGACCCACCTTGCTGCAGGTGGCGCAACCACCGACAGGGACGAACTCGAGGGCGAGGTCATGGCAGCGGAGGTGGACCTCCGACTCGAGGCGCATCAACGACACCCCGGCGGCTCGCTCGTTCATAACCTACCTCGCCCGCGCCGCGCAGAGTCGCAACAGCCATGGGTCGAACTCGGCGGCTCGCAGTTAGGTGGTGCCGGGTCCGGGAGTGGCGCGGTCGAAGAGCCGCGTCGCTCACACGCCTCGAACCCTCGACGGCACCGTCGACAACACACGAGAATTCGGGCTCCAGGTAAT
>JBEVHX010000036.1:0-14968 GCA_040510995.1 Candidatus Nanopelagicales bacterium | reverse complement strand
CTCGAGGGTGAGCTCGTCGTGGTTGCGCAGGAAGATGCCCCACTGGCAGTGCTCCGGGATCGGTGGGGTCTGCACCATGATCTCGGTGATCGGATACCGGGACTCGCGGCGAACCCCCATGAACAGCCGCGGCATCACCGGGAAGTGGAAACACATATGACACTCGTCGCCGCCGGTTGCGGCATCGCCGAAGTAGTCGACGACGTCGGCCGGCCACTGGTTGGCCTCGGCGAGGATCACCTTGTCGGGATACAGCCGGTCCACCTCGCTGCGCACGTGCCTGAGGAAAGCGTGCGTCGCCGGTCGGTTCTCGCAGTTCGTGCCCTCCTCTTCGAACAGGTAGGGAACGGCGTCCAGCCGGAAACCATCGATGCCGAGGTCGAGCCAGAAGCGCAACGCCCCCAGCACGAACTCCTGCACGACTGGGTTCTCGTAGTTCAGGTCGGGCTGGTGGCTGAAGAAGCGGTGCCAGTAGTACTGCTTGCGGACCGGGTCGAAGGTCCAGTTCGAGGTCTCCGTGTCGATGAAGATGATCCGCGCATCGGCATAGCCTTTGTCGTCATCCGCCCAGACGTAGAAGTCACCGAACGGCCCCTGCGGGTCGGTGCGTGAGGCTTGGAACCACGGATGCTGGTCAGAGGTGTGGTTGACGACGAAGTCGATGATGACTCGCAGTCCGCGAGCGTGCGCCTCGTCGACGAACTCGATGAAGTCACTGATCGTGCCGAACTCCGGCAGCACGTCCATGAAGTCGGCCACGTCGTAACCGCCATCACGCAGCGGCGACTTGAAGAATGGCGGCAGCCAGATGCAGTCGACGCCGAGCCATTGCAGGTAGTCGAGCTTGTCGGCCAGCCCCTTGAGGTCGCCTGACCCGTCGCTGTCGCTGTCGTAGAAGGACCGGACGAGCACCTCATAGAAGACCGCGTGCTTGAACCAGTCCGGCTGTCGCGCATGCCGATCGTCGAAGGGGTTGGGGATCGGTGTGCCAGGGAGCACCACCCCGTGCTCGACGAACCCGTGGTCGCGCGAGCCTGCCAAGGTCGCGTCGGCTGTCATCGGGGCGCCCGCCGCTTATTCCTGCACGACGAGCACGTGGGCCGGCTCGTCGAACGGGATCAGGCGAACGTAGTTCGATCGACTCCACGCGTAGGTGGCTCCAGTGATCTGGTCGACGACGGTGTACTTGTCGTCCGGTCCCATCCCGAGCTGGGTCAGATCGAGGTGGACCATCGTCTCGCGCCCGGCGTGCGAGTCGAGGTTCACCACGACGATGACACTGTCCCGATGACCACCGGGAAGGATGCGCGACTTGGTGAAGGCGATGATGTTCTCGTCATCAGTCCAGTGCACCCGCAGGTTGCGCAGCCAATGCAGCGCCGGGTGCTCGCGCCTGACCTGGTTGAGCCGCGCGAGGTACGGCGCCAGCGTACGGCGTTCACGCTCCGCGGCGGCCCAGTCGCGCGGCCGGAACGCATACTTCTCGCTGTCGAGGTACTCCTCGCTGCCGGGTCGCACCGCGACGTGCTCGAACAGCTCGTACCCGGAGTAGACCCCCCAGCTCGGGGCTGCCATCGACGCGAGCACGGCCCGGGTCTTGAACGCCGGCGGGCCGCCGTACTGCAGGTAGGCATGCAGGATGTCAGGAGTGTTCACGAAGAAGTTCGGGCGCAGGTAGTGCGCGGTCTCGTTCGCAAGCTCCCGGAAGTAGTCCTCGAGCTCGGCTCGCCCGTTCCGCCAGGTGAAGTACGTGTAGGACTGCTGGAAGCCGATCTTGGCGAGCGCGCGCATCATCTCGGGCCTGGTGAAGGCCTCGGACAGGAAGATGGCGCCCGGTTCCTCTGCCCGAACCTCGGCGATCAGCTCCTCCCAGAATGACAACGGCTTGGTATGCGGGTTGTCGACCCGGAAGATGCGCACGCCGTGGGCCATCCAGTGCCGCAGGATGCGGAGCACCTCGGCGTAGATGCCCGGGTAGTCGTTGTCGAAGTTGAGCGGGTAGATGTCCTGGTACTTCTTCGGCGGGTTCTCGGCGTAGGCGATCGTGCCGTCCAGACGCGTGGTGAACCACTCCGGGTGCTCGGAGGCCCACGGGTGGTCGGGGGAGGCCTGCAGCGCGAAGTCGAGGGCGACCTCGAGGTCGAGCTCTGCCGCCCGCTTCACGAAGCGGTCGAAGTCGTCGATGGTGCCGAGATCCGGGTGGATGGCGTCGTGTCCGCCCGCGGCGGAGCCGATCGCCCAGGGCACCCCCGGGTCGTGTGGCCCGGGGTCAAGGGTGTTGTTGGCGCCCTTGCGAAAGGTTGCGCCGATCGGGTGGATCGGTGGCAGGTACACCACGTCGAAGCCCATCCGCGCGACCGCGTCGAGGCGGTCGGCGGCGGTGGCGAACGTGCCGGACTGGGGCGGGGTCACCCCCTCGGGGTCGACCTTGGCCCCCTCGGACCGCGGGAACATCTCGTACCACGCGCCGTAAAGCGCCCGCTCGCGCTCGACGTCCACCCGGAAGCGGTCGCTGCGCGTGACGAGCTCACGCAGCGGGCGCTCGTCGAGGACCGCGACGACCTCCGGGTACAGCGGGGCGGCCAACCTCGCCTCGACCGGCCGGGATTCGTCGCGAAGCGCCATGGCCGCGTCGAGCACGGCGTCTCGCTCCCACCCCTCGGACAGCTGCGCCGCCGCCCGCTCGTGCAGGACGGCACCCTCGGCGAGGACGAGCTCCACGTCCTGGCCGGCCGGAATCTTGATCCGGGCGTCGTGCCGCCACGTGGCGATCGGGTCACCCCACGCCTCGACAACGAAGGTCCATGTGCCTTCGGCGTCGGGCGTGACGTCGGCCGCGTACCGGTCGAGCTCACCCGGCACCGGGCGCATCAGCGCCCACGGCGCCGCCCGGCCGCGCGGACCCTTGAGCACCACGTTGCCGCCGAGCTCGGCATGCCCCTCGCGCACGATCGTCGCGCTGACGGTGAAGGTCTCACCGACCACCGCCTTGGCCGGCCAGCGACCTAAGTCGACGACCGGTGCTACGTCCAGAATCGGGATGCGTCCCACACGTGGCTTCATTGCCACCGAGCCTAGACAACGACGGGGGGGCGTAAACCTGCGTCGGGAGAATCCGCCGGCCGCGTTTGCGGGCCAGGCCGATCGAGCAACGCGGCTCAAGTCGACGAGGCTGCGCGCCGGCCGAGCGTGCCGTCGCCACGTTGACAGCGCTATTGGTCGGTTTTCTCCATGGCTGGTCGGGATGCGACGGGTGGCGAGCCGAGCGCGGTCTCGGGGCCGAAATCCTGCGCGGCTAGGGTTTCTCGCCGTGAAGGCCATCCGACGACTCACCGTGCGAACTGCGCTGCCGGACCCGCTGTCCGCCCTGGACGATCTTGCGCGCAACCTTCGTTGGTCGTGGCACCCGGAGACGCTCGACTTGTTCGAGAGCATTGACCCGGTGCTCTGGGCGGTGAACAAGCCGGACCCGATCGGCCTGCTCGGCCGCGTCTCACCGGACCGGCTCGCCGAGCTCGCAGAGGACTCGGGCTTCCTGAACCGGCTGCACGCCGCCAAGGATGACCTGGACGCCTACCTGTCCGCGCCCCGGTGGTACCAGTCGCTCGGCGCAGATGCGCCGACCTCGATCGCCTACTTCTCCCCGGAGTTCGGCATCGCCGCGGCGCTCCCGCAGTACTCGGGCGGCTTGGGCATCCTGGCTGGGGACCACCTCAAGGCCGCCAGCGACCTCGGCGTTCCGCTGGTCGGTGTCGGACTGCTCTACCGGCACGGGTACTTCCGGCAGTCGCTGTCCCGCGACGGCTGGCAGCAGGAGATCTACCCCCTGCTCGACCCGGCCGAGCTGGCGATCTCCGCGCTGCGTCATCCTGACGACCGTCCCGTCCTTGTCGAGGTGGGGCTGCCCGGTCAGCGTCGGCTGGTCGCCCGGGTCTGGCTGGCGCAGGTCGGGCGGGTTTCGCTGCTGCTGCTCGACTCGGACAACGAGGACAACACCCGTGACCTGCGCTCAGTGACCGATCGCCTGTACGGCGGCGGCACCGAGCACCGGCTGATGCAGGAGATGCTCCTCGGCATCGGCGGGGTGCGGGCACTGCGCGCGTACTGCGCGCTGACCGACCACCCCGCACCGGAGGTCTTCCACACCAACGAAGGGCACGCCGGCTTCCTCGGGCTCGAGCGCATCCGTGAGTTGACTGAGGACGAGGGTCTGAGCTTCGACGAGGCGCTTGAGGCGGCGCGCGCGGGAACGGTGTTCACGACGCACACGCCGGTGCCGGCCGGTATCGACCGCTTCCCACGCGAGCTCGTCGAGCAGCACTTCGGCGGCGACAACGCCTGCCCCGGCGTGCCCGTCGAGCGGATCGTCGCGTTGGGTGGGGAGACCTACGAGGGCGGCGACCCGGGTGTCTTCAACATGGCCGTGATGGGTTTCCGGCTTGCGCAGCGGGCCAACGGGGTGGCAAAGCTGCACGGCCGGGTCAGTCGAGGCATGTTCAACGGCCTGTGGGCCGAGTTCGACGCCGACGAGGTCCCGATCACCTCGATCACCAACGGGGTGCACGCACCGACCTGGGTGGCTCGCGAGATCTTCGACCTCGCCCGGCGCGAGGTGGGCCCGGAGCTCGTTGAGGAAGCGAAGGGATGGGAGGGCATCGCGGGGGTCTCTGAGGAGGACATCTGGTCGACTCGCAACCGGCTGCGCGAGCAGCTCGTACGCGAGGTGCGCGTGCGGCTGCGCCAGTCGTGGCGTGACCGTGGGGCAAGTGACGCCGAGCTCGGTTGGACCGACAACGTGTTCGACCGCGACGTCCTCACGATCGGGTTCGCACGTCGGGTGCCCTCCTACAAGCGCTTGACCCTCATGCTGCGCGACCCCGACCGGCTGCGCGGTCTGCTGCTTCACGCGGAGCGGCCGATCCAGATCGTGGTCGCCGGCAAGGCGCACCCAGCGGATGACGGCGGCAAGGCGCTGATCCAGCAGCTGGTGCAGTTTGCCGACCGCGAGGACGTGCGGCACCGCATCGTCTTCCTGCCGAACTACGGCATTGGCATGGCGCAGGTGTTGTACCCGGGCTGCGACGTCTGGCTGAACAACCCGCTGCGTCCGCTCGAGGCCTGCGGGACGTCGGGCATGAAGTCCGCGCTCAACGGCGGACTCAACCTGTCCGTCCTCGATGGCTGGTGGGACGAGATGTTCGACGGCGAGAACGGATGGGCGATCCCGACCGCCGACGGGGTCACCGATGCGGACCGCCGGGACGACCTCGAGGCCGCCGCGTTGTACGAGCTCATCGAGGGCCAGGTCACGACGCGCTTCTACGACCGGGTGGACGGCGCACCGCCGAAGCGCTGGCTCGAGATGGTCCGGCACACGTTGCAGAGCCTCGGGCCGAAGGTTCTCGCGAGTCGCATGGTCCGCGACTATGTGCAGGAGCTGTATGCGCCCGCGGCGCTCGCCGCGCGTGCGGTTGACGGCGCCGGGCACGCCCGCGCCCGAGCGCTCGCGGCGTGGAAGGCACGGGTGCGGGCCGACTGGCACGGGGTGAAGGTCGACCATGTCGAGACCACGGGGCTACCGGACTCGCCCGAACGCGGCCAGCAGATGGGGGTTCGGTCATACGTGTCGCTGGGGTCGTTGACCCCAGACGACGTCGAGGTCCAGGTTGTGCTCGGCAGGGTCGACGACCACGACACGCTCACCGAACCGGCGATCTCGGTGCTCCAGCCCGCCGAGTCGTACGAGGGCGGGCGTTGGCGCTTCGACGGGATCTCCGAGCTCCGGCGGGCCGGCTCGTTCGGCTTCACTGTGCGGGTCCTGCCTCGGCACGCGTTGCTGGCGTCCGGGGCCGAGCTCGGCCTGGTCGCCTGGCCGCCTCAACCGGAAGGCATGTCGGAGGGCGACCTGCGCTGACATCCTGAACTCGCAGGGTCGTCGGAGCGCTGTGGGAGTCTGCCGGTCGTGTTGCCGTCGTTGACGCTGGTGCTCGGGTCGGAGCCGTTCCTCGTCGACCGGGCGGTGGCCGCGACGCTGGCGCAGGCGCGAGAGAGCGAGCCGGACGTCACGGTCTACGACATCGACCCCGAACGGCTGGCGCCAGGCTTGCTCACCGGACTGGCCGCGCCGTCGCTGTTCGGTGACCGCAACATCGTGATCCTGCGCCGGTCGCAGGAGATCGCGGCGGAGCACGCCCCCGAGGTGGTGCACGTCGTTGCCGATCCTGGCGACGCCGTGATCGTCATCGCGCACAGCGGCGCGGCCAACCGGGGCAAGGCCGTCCTTGAGGCGGCGAAGGCTGCCGGCGCGCACGTCGTGGAGGTGTCGGGTCCAACGACCGCACGTGAACGCCGGGAGTGGCTCAAGGCGGACGCCCGCGCGGCGCACCGCATGCTCACCGACGACGGCGCCGACATGCTGATCGAGGCCGTTGGCCTCGATTTGCGCGAGCTCGCCAACGCGCTCGCCCAGCTCGTCGCCGACACCGACGGTGGCATCGATGCCGCCGTCGTCGGGCGCTACTACTCCGGTCGCGCCGAGGTGAAGGGCTACGAGATTGCGGATGCCGCTGTCTCGGGTCGGCCGGCCGAGGCTCTCGAGCAGCTGCGCTTCGCGCGCGCAACGGGTCTCGATCCGGTGCCGATCGTGGCAGCGGTCGCCTCTTCGCTGCGGACTCTGATCAAGCTGTCAGGTATGCCGCGCGGCATGCGCGACGCCGAGGTCGCGCGTGACCTCAGGGTGCCGCCGTGGAAGGTGCGGATCCTGCGTGACCAGCTTGTGGGCTGGTCCAGCACTGGACTGGCCGAGGCGATCCGGGCGATGGCGACAGCCGACGAGGCCGTCAAGGGCGGCGTCGTCCGCGAGGCAGAGTCCTGGGCGCTCGAGCACGCCGTGCTCACGGTCGCCCGCGCCCGCCGCTGACCCCACAGACAGCACGAGGGCGGATGTCTCTCCGTCTCCGGAGGGACATCCGCCCTTGTGGCGGGTCATGCGCGTCAGCTGCTGAGCGTGGCGGCCTTGCTGGCCATCGCGGCCTTGCGGTTTGCCGCCTGGTTCTTGTGGATCACGCCCTTGCTGGCCGCCTTGTCAAGCTGGCGGGAGGCGTCTCGGAGCGCGGACTGGGCCGCGGCAGCATCGCCGGTGGCGGCGGCCTCACGGAAGCGGCGCACGGCCGTCTTGAGGGAGGACTTCACGGCCTTGTTGCGCTGCCGGGCGGCCTCGTTGGTCTTGTTGCGCTTGATCTGGGACTTGATGTTCGCCACGGAAAAGCCTCTGGGTGTCTCGGTGAGTGTCAGCGTCTCGAAGGACGGCGCGCGGAAGCGGAGGCTCCAGGCGCAAGAGGAGAGGTTACCAGTGGGCGGTGATCACGCCCAAAACGCGCCTCGCGAGCGTCAGCATCCGCGAGGTGGGGTGATCGGGATTCAGCTCCAGCCGTGGTGTTGCCGCAGTGCGTCCGCCAGCGCCATGTACCGGGCGCGGTCGAGGGTGGCGCCCTCCCGCCGTACGCCCGCGGGCTGAAGGGCATACGCAGAGTCCAGCCGGACGAAGCTTGGCCTTCGCTGCCGGTCCCAGGCGCCGCTGCCAACGGGGAAGAAGTCCGGGTCGTTGCCGTGGTCGCGACTGGTCAAGGGCACGACGACCAAGTCGGGCTCCGATCCGCCCGGAGCCAGCCCGACGACCACCACGGGCCTGTCCTTGCCGGTGGTCGGGTCCTCCTCGTAGGGGATCCAGGCCCACACGACCTCGCCGGGGTCGGGGTCGCCGTCGCGTTCCGGCGCATACGTGATCTGCGCCGGACCGTCGTATGCCCGCGCCACTTGCGCCGATGGCCCGGTGGGCGTCTTCCTCGGACCAGCCGGCTTCCGCGCGGGCCGCAGAGCATCCAGCACTCGCCTGAGCATCTGACCAACGTAGAGATTGCATGCGCGCATCTGGTCGTGAGCTCAGACCGGCACGGCCGCCAGCCGATGAGCCAGCGGAACGGCGCCGAGCGCCTCTGCTTGTGCCACCGCCTCGCCGAGCAGCATCGGGTCGTGGCCGGCCGCTCGCGCTGCCTCGTACGGCAGACCACGCCGACGCCAGGCAACGGCAGCCTCGCGCCAGCGGTGCTCGACCTCAAACTGGTGCGGTTCCAAGAAGCCCGCCGGCCGGTCGCTGTTGAGGCCGCCGGCTGCATCGACCCAACGGGCCAGCTGGCCCGCAACCGCTGGTCGGACAGCCAACGTCGCGGCATACGCCTCCAGGAGGCCGGGAGACTCGAGGGTTAACGTGCCGCTGAGCCAGGCATGCTCCGCGGTAATGTCCGCCAGCGGCCAGGCTCTCAGGAGCTCGGACACCCCGACCGACCGCTCCCATGCCTCCTTGAGGACTGCGGCGGCGTCAGGGTGCCCGGAGCGGACCCGAAGCCGGGCCAACGTGATGAGTGCGTGCAGCCGGGCGACGCCCTGGGTGGCGGCGACCAGTCCGACCACGCGGTCGTCCAGACCGTCCCATCGGCCCTCGAGCAGGTCGATCTCGGCGATATCGACGGCGACGAAGTCGCCCTCTGGGCGCACCTCATGCTCGTCGGCGTAGGCCACTCCACGTTCGGCGAGGCGTCTGGCCCGCGGGAGGTCAAACTCGACCCGCGCCAGCATGACCGCGTGGTTCTGCAGGGCGCGCACGGCCGCTTGGTGCTCGCCGCGTGCCTCGGCCAGCGCGTACGCCTGGCTGAGCATCCCGCGGTCGTCGCCACTTGTCAGCAACGCGATGGTTCCGAGGTCAACGAGGGCGTGGGCCTCGACGGCGTGGGCCTCGAGTTGTCGCGCGAGGGTGAGCGCCTGCTGCGCCCAGATCTCAGTCACGTCGCGATCCCAGGCGAGCATCGCCAGCTGGGATCGGTAGGCATACGCCCAGGCGAGATCGATGCTGGCCGGCAGCCTCCGGAGCAGCTCGACCGCCTGGGTCGCCTCGCGCTCAGCGGCCGCACGGTCCCCCAGGAACCACTCGATCCGGGAGAGCCACCGACGCATCCGACCGACAGCGGCGAGGTCTCCGGCCTGCTCGTGGAGGACCAGTGCCCGCCTGGTCTGCGAACGGGCGCGCTGGCCGCGACCTGAGCGATACGCCTCGACGGCCGCCTCTTCGTGGATCAGCGGCTGCTCTGCAGTGGAGTAGGACTCCACGTGCCGCAGCACACGCTCGTACTGGGCATCGGCCTCCCGGTGGGCACCGGCGGACGCCGCCGACCGTGCCGCGAGGAGGGAGTATGTGCGCAGCCGGTCGACGTCGCCTGCCTGCTCCGCGTGGTGCACGACGCGAGCCGGGTCGACGTCGTCCTGCTGGGTGAGCAGATCGAGGATGGTCTGGTTGATCTCGAGGCGTTCCCGTGACGGGATCGCGTCTGCGACCGCATGCCGGGAAAGCTCGTGATGGAACCAGACATGGGTGGCATCGCCGCGGAGCAGACCGCGCCGCTCCGCCTCAGTCAGGTCGTGAACGTCGTTCGCGAGCTTTTCGGCGAGCCATCTCTCACAGCGCGAGGGAACCATCGAGAGCCGACCGAGTGTGGTGCGTACCGGCAGACCGAGGCCTGCCACCCGGCCGAGCACCGCGTCGCGAACGCTTGGCGGTACGGAGAGGTGTTCGCTGTCGAGCTGCCCTCGGGCGGACTCGAGCACTTCGTGGACGAACAGCGGGTTTCCTTGCGTGAGCCGGTACAACTCGCCGACGTCGACGCCGCTGCCTTCGGCCAGGCGCGTTGTTGCCGCTTCGCTCAGTGGCGACAGCTGGATGCGGGTGACCACGTCGCGGGCGATCGCTCCGAGCATCGCTCGCAACGGATGCTCGAGATGGAGGTCCTCCTCCCGGTAGCTCAAGACGAGCATCGCCGGCATTCGCGGCACCCGGCGCGACAGTATCCGGAGGGCATCGATGGTCGCGTCGTCGGCCCAATGCGCGTCCTCGACGATGAGCACCGCAGGCCCGTCCGCGAGGACCGCGATCAAGGTCGGGAGCACCAAGTCCAGCCGACCGGGCTGGTTCTGTTGATCGAGGACATCGACCAGCGGTCCGAGCGGGCGAGGCGTCAGCAGGTCGTCGCATCCCCCGATGAGCAAGCGACCTCGGCCGCCGACGCGACGAACGAAGGTCTGCAGAAGGCTCGTCTTGCCGACGCCTGGCTGACCGGAGACGACCACGACTGACCCGAGACCGTGCCTCGCAGCGTCGAACGCCTCGTCGAGACAGCCGAGCGCTTCCTCACGTTCGAGCAGTGCCAGGCGCTGGCGTTCCGGGCGGCGCTCGGGCCGCTGACCGGGCGTGCGCTGCATCGGCAACGGCTGCTGTCGCGCCAGGAGATCGGCCCGCAGCCGTTGTGCTGCTGGTGAGGGCACGAGGCCAAGCTCTCGGTCGAGGTCTCGGACCATTCGGTCGTACGCGGCCAGGGCTCCGCGAACGTCTCCGGCGTCGGCCAGGGAGGTCAGAAGTCCCATGTGCGCCGACTCGTCTGCTGGGTCCTCGCTCACCAGCCGGCGCCAGTGCCCACGTTCGCGTAACACGTGCAAGTACTGCTGGTGCAGCCGATCGCGCTCGAGCTGGGTCCACGGTTCGTAGATGTCGGTGGGAAGCAGCCGGCCGTGATATGCGTCGATCGCCGCGTCCGGATCGGCCTGCGCCAACTCCTCGAAGCGCCGCGTATCGAGGACGACCTCGTGGCCGGGAAGCAGCGTGACCACGTCACGAGAGAGGTCGACGCCGTCTTCCAGGCCGATTGCGCGCCGCGCGAAGTGCGCTGCCTTGTGCAGGCGGGGTGCCGCGACATCGAGGGAAACCTCAGACCACAACGCGTCGAGCACCTGCTCGCGATGCAGTCGCAGCGCGGGGGTGATCGCCAGCAGCTTGACGAGGGCGGCAGAGCTTCGTCTCCGCCAGGCGTCGTCTGGTACGCGGACCCCGTCCACCGTGACGACGAACCCGCCGAGCAGCCCGATCTCGACCCTCACGCGCGCCCTCCTGGCGCCTCCGCTTGCCGGGCTAACTGTAGGACGGCGCAACGGCAGAGAGGCGCGGTTCGTGGCACTGGTGCGAAGCCTGGTCCGCATGTTGGATCACCAGGCCCGTGGGATCATGGGCACCCCGCCGCCCTCACGAAAGACCACGCGTGCCGAGCCCACAGCACATCCCGCAGCCCAGCGCCACTGACCCGGCGCTGATCCGGAACTTCTGCATCATCGCCCACATCGACCACGGCAAGTCGACGCTGGCCGACCGGATGCTCGAGGTGACCGGTGTGCTCGAGGGGCGGCAGATGCGAGCCCAATACCTCGACCGGATGGATATCGAGCGCGAGCGCGGCATCACCATCAAGAGCCAGGCGGTGCGCTTGCCGTGGCGGGTGCAGGGGGGTTCGGAGGTCGCTGGCAGCGACGTGCACATCCTGAACATGATCGACACCCCCGGCCACGTCGACTTCTCCTACGAGGTTTCGCGATCGCTGGCCGCGTGCGAGGGTGCGGTACTGCTCGTCGATGCCGCGCAGGGGATCGAGGCGCAGACGCTCGCCAATCTCTACCTCGCGCTGGAGAACGACCTGCATGTCATCCCGGTGCTGAACAAGATCGACCTGCCGGCGGCGCAGCCCGACAAGTACGCTGCCGAGCTCGCGCATCTGATCGGCTGCTCGCCCGAGGACTGCCTGCGGGTCTCGGGCAAGACCGGCGAAGGCGTGCCGCACCTGCTCGACGAGATCGTTCGGCAGTTCCCCGGGCCGCTCGGCGACCCCACCGCCGCGGCTCGCGCGATGATCTTCGACTCCGTTTACGACACCTACCGCGGCGTTGTCACCTACGTGCGCGTCGTCGACGGCCACCTCAACCACCGCGAGCGCATCCAGATGCTCTCGACCGGAGCGACACACGAGATGCTCGAGGTCGGTGTCATCTCTCCCGAGCCGTCGCCGGCCAAAGGACTTGGGGTCGGCGAGGTCGGCTACCTGATCACTGGGGTGAAGGACGTCCGGCAGTCGCGGGTCGGTGACACCGTGACGAACCAGGCCAAGCCAGCGACCGAACCGTTGGGGGGCTACAAGGACCCGAAGCCGATGGTGTTCTCCGGTCTGTACCCCATGGATGGCTCCGACTACCCAGACCTGCGGGACGCGCTCGACCGACTGCAGCTCAACGACGCCGCGCTGGTGTTCGAGCCGGAGACATCCGTCGCGCTCGGCTTCGGCTACCGCTGCGGGTTCCTCGGCCTGCTGCATCTCGAGATCGTGCGCGAGCGGCTCGAGCGCGAGTTCGACCTCGACCTGATCTCGACAGCACCCAACGTTGTCTACCGCGTCGTCATGGAGGACGGCGCGGAGGTCACGGTCACCAACCCGAGTGAGTACCCGGGCGGGAAGATCGCCGAGGTCTACGAGCCGGTGGTGCGCTCGACGATCCTCGCGCCGAGCGAGTACATCGGCGCGATCATGGAACTCTGCCAGTCCAAGCGCGGGGTCCTGCTCGGCATGGACTATCTGTCCGAGGACCGCGTCGAGCTGCGTTACACGCTTCCGCTCGCCGAGATCGTCTTCGACTTCTTCGACCAGCTCAAGTCGCGCACCCGCGGGTATGCCTCGCTCGACTACGAGCCGACCGGCGAGCAGGCTGCCCAACTCGTGAAAGTCGACATTCTGCTTCAGGGCGAGACGGTCGACGCGTTCAGCGCGATCGTCCACCGGGACAAGGCGTATGCCTACGGCACGGCGATGGCCGGCAAGCTCAAGGAGCTGATCCCGCGGCAGCAGTTCGAGGTGCCGATCCAGGCCGCCATCGGCAGCCGGGTCATCGCCCGCGAGAACATCCGGGCAATGCGCAAGGACGTGCTGGCCAAGTGCTACGGCGGTGACATCACGCGCAAGCGGAAGTTGCTGGAGAAGCAGAAGGAGGGCAAGAAGCGGATGAAGATGGTCGGCCGGGTCGAGGTGCCGCAAGAGGCGTTCATCGCCGCACTTTCCGCCGACTCCGACGGCGCTCCCGCCAAAAAGTAGCCCCGCCATCCCCGCGATCTTGAGTTTCGTCCGCGACTCGCTGTGGTGACCATGAACAACGCTCAGGATCGTGCGGGTGCCGTGTCTGGCCGTCTGCACTCGGTGAACGTCGGGACGCCGCGGGAAGTGGTATTTGGCGACGAGCTCATCCTGACGTCGATCTGGAAGGAGCCGGTCGACGGACCTGTTCCGGTCCGTGGGGTCAATGTTGACGGCGATGACCAGGCCGATCGTTCGGTGCACGGCGGCCCGGACAAGTCGGTGTACGCATACGCCATCGAGGACCTGCGATGGTGGGCCATCGAGCGCGGGACGGCCATCTCGGCCGGCTACATGGGCGAGAACCTCACGGCCGAGGGGATCGATGTCACCGCGGCCGTCGTCGGCGAGGTCTGGGAGGTCGGCACCGCACGCCTTCAGGTGAGCCAGGCACGCATGCCCTGCTTCAAGCTCGGTCTGCGCGCCGGTGACCCTTCCTTCCCGAGGGAATTTGCCCGCGCCGGGCGTCCCGGCGCATACCTGCGCATCGTCCAGGCCGGGGTGGTGGCCGCGGGCGACCGCATCGACATCGTCGAGCGTCCGACCACCGGACCTACGGTTGGCGACATCGCTCGCGCATACCACTATCGCGACCGCGCCCCGCTCACGGCCATGGCCGAGAGCGCGTACCTCACCGAAGCATGGCGACGATGGGCGGTCGAGCGTCTCGCAAGAACCTGACCGATCGACGCCGAGAGGCCTAGGGTGGGTTTTTGACACGACGCCGCGGTGAGGCACGCCGTCAGGGGTGGCCACCGCCTTGCTCGGAGGTGACAGCCCTATGACGGCTCAGACGGTCTCCACGGTCGGAAAGTCGGAGCGTCCGCTCCCCACGCCGGCGGCGTCTGTTGCGCGCATGTTCTTGGACCGGGTCCAGGCTCAGCCGAACGACGAGGCCTTCCGGGCACCGGTCCTCCCCAGCGAGCAGTGGGTGTCCTCGACATGGAAGGAAACCGACACCAAAGTCCGTCGACTCGCCGGCGGCCTGCTCGCGCTCGGCATCGACCTGGAGGACCGGGTCGCGATCCAGGCCACGACGAGCCTGGACTGGATCCTCGCCGACCTGGCCATCATGCTCGCCGGCGGCGCCACCACCACGGTGTACCCGAGCACCCAACCTGAAGACGTCGGTTTCATCCTCGCCGACTCCGACTCCCGCCTGGTTTTCGCCGAGGATGCCAGCCAGGTCGCCAAGATCGCGGCGCACCGCGCCGATCTCGCGGCGGTGCAGAAGGTCATCGTCTTCGATGGAAAGGGCGACGGCGACTGGGTGATGTCGATGGAGGACCTCGGCCGGCTCGGTGACGAGTACAACCAGGCCAACCCCGGCGGTATCGACGAACGGGTCGCGAAGATCGGCCCGGAGCACTTGGCCACGCTGATCTACACCTCGGGCACGACCGGGCGCCCCAAGGGCGTCATGCTCACCCATGGAAACTGGGCCTACGAAGGTGCCTCCATCGACGCCCTGAACCTGATCCACAAGGAGTGGGTCCACTTCCTGTGGCTGCCGCTGTCGCACTCCTTCGGCAAGGTGCTGCTCTCGGCCCAGCTGCAGGTCGGCTTCGTCACCGCGGTCGACGGCAGGGTCGACCGGATCGTGGACAACCTCGCGATCATCAAGCCGACCTTCATGGCAGCCGCCCCCCGCATCTTCGAGAAGGTCTACACGAAGATCGTGTCGACGACCGATGCCGGCCCCGGTGTCAAGGCAAAGATCTTCGCCTGGGCATTCGGTGTCGGGCAGAAGGCGGCCGCGCTCGAGCGGGAGGGCAAGCCCGTCGGTGGCGCGCTCGCGGCGCAACGCCGCGTTGCCGACAAGCTCGTCTTCACGAAGATACGTGCCGGGCTCGGCGGGAACATCGAATACTTCATCTCCGGCAGCGCCGCCCTCTCGCGCCCGATCGCGGAGTGGTTCC
>JBEVHX010000035.1:0-20974 GCA_040510995.1 Candidatus Nanopelagicales bacterium | reverse complement strand
ACCTTCGGTCGGATTGGCGTGAAGGTTTGGATTTACCGCGGTGACGCCGTCGGCGGTCGTGCCGAGCGCGAGATCGCCGGTGCTGGCGCCCGCGCTCCGCAACGCACCCGGCCGACCCGGACCCGTCGTCCCTTCGAGGAGGGCGGCGAGGCTGCCGGCGTCGGGGCGACGCCGGTCGAGTCCGGACCCGTCGAGACAGCACCCGTCGAGGCGGCACCCGTCGAGGCGGCACCCGTCGAGGCGGCACCCGTCGAAGCAGCGCCGGTCGAAGCGGCACCCGTCGAGACCCCCGCTCTCGCCGAGGCGGTCGCCCCGGTGGTCGCGCCGACCGAGCAGGCACCGGCCGAGATCGCGCCGGTCGCGCAGGCTGCCGAGGCCACGTCGGCAACTTCTGAACCGTCTGAGGAGGGCTGACCATGCTGATCCCCCGCAGGGTCAAGCACCGCAAGCAGCACCATCCCGAGCGGCGTGGTGCGGCCAAGGGCGGCACCCGCGTGACGTTCGGCGAGTACGGCATCCAGGCCGTCGAGCACGCATACGTGACGAACCGTCAGATCGAGGCAGCTCGGATCGCGATCACCCGGCACATCCGTCGTGGCGGCAAGGTGTGGATCAACATCTACCCGGACCGACCGATCACCAAGAAGCCGGCCGAGACGCGCATGGGCTCCGGCAAGGGCTCGCCCGAGTGGTGGGTGGCCAACGTCAAGCCCGGTCGCGTGATGTTCGAGCTGTCGTACCCCAGCGAAAAGGTGGCGCGCGAAGCGCTGGAGCGGGCTGCGCACAAGCTCCCGATGAAGTGCCGCATCGTGCGGCGCGAAGCAAGTGAGGCGTGATGGCGATCGTCCAGACCGATGAGCTGCGAGGGCTCGCCGACGACGAGCTGGTCACCAAGCTTCGGGAGGCCAAGGAGGAGCTGTTCAACCTCCGCTTCCAGGCGGCGACCGGCCAGCTCGAGAACCATGGCCGGCTGCGCGCCGTCCGCAAGGAGATCGCGCGCATCTACACCGTGATGCGCGAGCGCGAGCTCGGCATCACGCCGGTGGAGAGCACCGTCGACAGCGCAGGTGCGGCATGAGCGACAACGACGAGAAGACAGGTATGAGCGAGAACAGCACGACGCCGACGCGTGGCTTCCGCAAGACGCGTGAGGGCCTGGTCATCAGCGACAAGATGGACAAGACGGTCGTGGTCGCGGTCGAGGACCGCGTCAAGCACGCGCTGTACGGCAAGGTCATCCGCCGCACGAACAAGCTCAATGCGCACGATGAGCTGAACCAAGCGGGCGTGGGCGATCGCGTCCTGCTGATGGAGACCC
This sequence comes from Candidatus Nanopelagicales bacterium, assembly GCA_040510995.1. GTDB lineage: Bacteria > Actinomycetota > Actinomycetes > JBEVHX01 > JBEVHX01 > JBEVHX01. The sequence continues at coordinate 19,656 of JBEVHX010000035.1, read as the reverse complement.
GCCCGCTCAGTGCGACCAAGCGCTGGCGCGTGGTGGAGATCCTTGAGAAGGCGCAGTAAGGCCAGTAGCGGCCACCTCAAAAGCGAGTTCCGCAAGGCTCGTGGCAGTTCACGAGAACCAGCAGACATCCAGGAGATGAAGTGATCCAGCAGGAGTCGCGACTGCGCGTCGCCGACAACACCGGTGCCAAGGAGCTCTTGTGCATCCGGGTGCTCGGTGGCTCCGGTCGGCGCTACGCGGGCATCGGTGACGTCATCGTGGCCACGGTCAAGGATGCGATCCCGGGAGGCAACGTCAAGAAGGGCGAGGTCGTGAAGGCGGTCATCGTCCGCACGGTGAAGGAGCGGCGGCGTGCCGACGGCTCCTACATCAAGTTCGACGAGAACGCCGCGGTGATCCTCAAGAGTGACGGTGAGCCGCGCGGTACCCGCATCTTCGGGCCGGTCGGTCGCGAGCTGCGCGAGAAGAAGTACATGAAGATCATCTCGCTTGCGCCGGAGGTGCTGTAAGCCATGGCGAAGATGCGCATCAAGAAGGGCGACACAGTGCTCGTCATCTCCGGGAAGGACAAGGGCCTGACCGGCAAGGTCATCCAGGCCTACCCCGACCGCGAGCGCGTGCTCGTTGAGGGTGTCAACCGGATCAAGAAGCACACCAAGGTCAGCCAGACCCAGCGTGGCGCCAAGACCGGCGGCATCATCACCCAGGAGGCTCCGATCCACGTTTCCAACGTGATGCTCGTCGTCGAGGTCGACGGCAAAGAAGTCGGCAGCCGGGTTGGCTTCCGCGCCGACGAGGACGGCGCCAAGGTCCGCGTCGCCAAGCGGACCGGTAAGGACATCTGATGAGCACCCCAACCCAGAGTGACGACGTTGTGAGCGAGTCGCAGGGCGCGACTTTGACGCAGACCCGTGAGCTGCCGCGGCTGAAGCAGCGTTACCGCTCCGAAGTGGCGCCGGCGCTGCGCGAGGAGTTCGGCTTCGCCAACGTCATGCAGGTCCCCGGTCTGACGAAGATCGTGGTGAACATGGGCGTCGGCGAGGCTGCGCGAGACTCGAAGCTGATCGAGGGCGCCATCCGAGACCTCACCGCGATCACTGGACAGAAGCCGCAGATCACCAAGGCGCGCAAGTCCATCGCGCAGTTCAAGCTGCGCGAGGGCATGCCGATCGGGGCGCACGTCACACTGCGTGGCGACCGCATGTGGGAGTTCCTCGATCGCCTGCTCTCAGTTGCTCTGCCGCGGATCCGGGACTTCCGTGGACTCTCACCGAAGCAGTTCGACGGCCGGGGCAACTACACGTTCGGCCTCAACGAGCAGGCGATGTTCCACGAGATCGACCAGGACAAGGTCGACCGCGTGCGTGGCATGGACATCACGGTCGTCACGACGGCGACTTCTGACGACGAGGGGCGCGCGCTGCTCAAGCAGCTCGGCTTCCCCTTTGCAGAGCGGTGAGGGCGATGAGCGAGTCCCCGAACGCGATCATCAACGGAGTGAGCTGACGTGGCAAAGAAAGCATTGGTCAACAAGGCGGCGGCCAAGCCGAGGTTCAAGGTGCGCGGATACAGCCGTTGCAACCGGTGCGGGCGTCCGCGCTCGGTCTACCGCAAGTTCGGGCTGTGCCGAATCTGTCTGCGGGAGATGGCCCACGCCGGCCAGCTCCCCGGCATCACGAAGAGCAGCTGGTAGTCACTACTTACGCCGCAGGTCCGGGCACCAGCCTGGATACCACGGTGGGAAAGGCCGTTGGCCAACCATGACCATGACAGACCCCATCGCGGACATGCTCACCCGCATCCGCAACGCCAACTCGGCGTACCACGAACAGACGACCATGCCGTCGTCAAAGATCAAGACAAACATCGCCGAGATCCTCCAACAGGAGGGGTATATCGCCGGCTGGCACGTCCAGGACAACCAGGACGGAGTCGGCTCGATGCTCCTCGTCGACCTGAAGTACGGCCCCAACCGGGAGCGGTCGATCGCTGGGGTGCGTCGGGTGTCCAAGCCGGGCCTGCGGGTGTACGCGAAGTCCAGCTCGCTGCCGCGCGTGCTCGGCGGACTGGGGATCGCGATCATCTCGACGTCGACCGGGCTGCTCACCGACAAGCAGGCTGCCAAGAAGGGCGTAGGCGGAGAAGTTCTCGCCTACGTCTGGTAGGCCGGGGAGGAGACAGACATGTCGCGAATCGGACGACTCCCCATCACCGTGCCCTCGGGCGTGGACGTCAGCATCGACGGGCGCCACGTGACGGTCAAGGGCCCGAAGGGCACCCTGTCGCACACCATCGCAGCCCCGATCGAGATCACCCGCGAGGACGACGGAACCCTCACGGTGACGCGGCCCAATGACGAACGCGACGCGCGCTCGTTGCACGGCCTGTCCCGCACGCTCGTGGCGAACATGATCACCGGCGTCACCGAGGGCTACACCAAGAGCCTCGAGATCGTTGGCGTGGGCTACCGCGTCCAGGCCAAGGGCACTGACCTGGAGTTTGCGCTCGGCTTCAGCCACCCGGTCGTCATCCCGGCGCCCGAGGGCATCAACTTCGCTGTCGAGTCGCCGACCAAGTTCTCGGTCGCCGGCATCGACAAGCAGCAGGTTGGCGAGGTCGCCGCGAACATCCGCAAGCTGCGCAGGCCCGACCCTTACAAGGGCAAGGGCGTGCGGTATGCGGGCGAGGTCGTCAAACGCAAGGTCGGAAAGGCTGGGAAGTAAGCCATGGCTGTCGGTGCGAAGCTCAGCGGCACCAAGACCAGTGCCCGTGCGCTGGCTACCAGACGCCGCCACATCCGGGTCCGCAAGAAGGTCTCCGGCACTGCGGCTCGTCCCCGCCTGGTCATCACACGTTCCACCCGGCACGTGTTCGTCCAGGTCGTCGACGACATCGCCCACGTCACCCTGGCATCGGCCTCGACGATGGAGGGCGACCTCCGCGCCCTGGACGGCGACAAGACGGCCAAGGCGCGCAAGGTCGGCGAGCTCGTGGCCGAGCGCGCCAAGGCCGCCGGTGTCGATGCCGTCGTCTTCGACCGTGCCGGCAACCGCTACCACGGCCGGGTCGCCGCGCTCGCCGAGGGCGCACGCGAAGGCGGGCTGAGCTTCTGATGACGCCGCGGACGCATACCACTGCAGATGACGCACAGATCGAGATGAGGAACCTCTGATGCCAGGACCACAGCGCGGCACAGGCGCCGGCACCACCGGCGGTGCCGCTGGTCGGGCCGGCGGCGAGCGCCGGGAGCGCCGCGACAGCCGTCGTGGTGACAGCGCGCCCGAGAAAAGCGCCTATCTGGAGCGCGTCGTCGCGATCAACCGCGTCGCCAAGGTCGTCAAGGGTGGCCGACGCTTCAGCTTCACCGCCCTCGTGGTCGTCGGAGACGGTGACGGCACGGTCGGCGTCGGCTACGGCAAGGCCAAGGAGGTGCCGGCCGCCATCGCCAAGGGCGTGGAGGAGGCCAAGAAGCACTTCTTCAAGGTCCCGCGGATCCAGGGCACCATCCCGCACCCGATCCAAGGCGAGAAGGCGGCCGGCGTCGTCCTGCTTCGGCCGGCATCCCCCGGTACCGGTGTCATCGCCGGTGGCCCGGTCCGTGCCGTGCTCGAGTGCGCCGGCATCCATGATGTGCTCAGCAAGTCGCTCGGCTCCGACAACGCGATCAACGTCGTGCATGCGACGGTGGCGGCGCTGAAGGGCCTGGAGCATCCGGAGGCCGTGGCCGCGCGTCGTGGCCTCCCGCTCGAGGACGTCGCCCCGGCGGCCTTGCTGCGCGCTCGCGCGGCGGGGGCGTGAACGACGTGGGACGACTCAAGGTCACGCAGACACGTTCAGAGATCGGCGGCAAGCAGAACCAGCGCGACACACTCCGCACCTTGGGGCTCAAGCGCATCGGTGACGTCGTCGTCAAGGAGGACCGTCCCGAGGTCCGCGGCATGGTCAGCACCGTGTCGCACCTCGTGAAGGTCGAGGAGGTCGACTGACCATGGCGGACAGCAACCCATTGAAGGTCCATCACCTGCGCCCTGCGCCCGGTGCCAGGACCGCCAAGACCCGCGTGGGTCGCGGCGAGGGCGGCAAGGGCAAGACGGCCGGCCGCGGCACCAAGGGCACGAAGGCCCGCTACCAGGTGCCGCAGCGCTTCGAAGGCGGCCAGATGCCACTGCACATGCGGCTGCCCAAGCTGCGTGGCTTCACCAACCCGTTCCGGGTCGAGTACCAGGTCGTGAACCTGGCCCGGCTCGGCGACCTGTTCCCCGACGGCGGTGACGTGTCTGTGGATGACCTGGTCGCCAAGGGCGCCGTCCGCAAGAACCTGCCGGTGAAGGTGCTCGGCAACGGCGAGATCGGGGTCGCGGTCAACGTCTCCGCGCACGCGTTCTCTGCCACCGCACGAGACAAGATCACCGCTGCCGGCGGGTCCGTCCACGTGCTCGTCTGACTGTTACGCTCCCCGTTTCGCACAACACTCGATCGGCCTTCACGTGTGAGGGCCAGCTGGCCAGCACCAGCGTGCAGGAGGCTCCGTGCTCACCGCATTCGCCCGGGCGTTTCGAACGCCCGATCTGCGGCGAAAGCTGCTCTTCGTCATGGGCATCATCGGCCTGTTTCGGCTCGGCTCTTTCGTCCCCACACCGGGCGTCGACTACGGCGCGGTGCAAAGCTGTGTCGACCTGGCGGGTAACGAAGGCATCTACGGGCTGATCAACCTGTTCAGCGGCGGCGCGCTGCTGCAACTGTCGATCTTCGCGCTCGGGATCATGCCGTACATCACGGCCAGCATCATCGTGCAGCTGTTGACGGTGGTGATCCCCCGCTTCGAAGAACTCAAGAAAGAGGGCCAGGCGGGCACGGCCAAGCTGACGCAGTACACCCGCTACCTCACGATCGGTCTGGCGATCCTCCAGTCGACCGGTCTGATCGCGATCGCGCGCACGCCCGGGCAGCTGTTCCCTGCCTGTAACGCGGACATCATTCCCGACGAGTCGTTGTGGCTGATCGGGACGATGGTGCTCGTGATGACCGCGGGCACCGGCGTCATCATGTGGCTCGGAGAGCTGATCACCGACCGGGGCATCGGTAACGGCATGTCGATCTTGATCTTCACCTCGATCGTCGCGACCTTCCCGGGGCAGATCTGGTCGATCTACCAGATCAACGGCTGGCTGGTCTTCGCGGTCGTCATCGTGGTCGGCCTGGCCCTGGTCGCCGCAGTTGTCTTCGTCGAGCAGGCGCAGCGCCGGATCCCGGTTCAGTATGCGAAGCGGATGGTGGGCCGTCGGATGTACGGCGGCACGTCCACCTATATCCCGATGAAGGTGAACCAGGCGGGTGTCATCCCGGTGATCTTCGGGTCCTCGCTGCTCTACATCCCGACCCTGCTCGTCCAGCTCTTCGGGACCGACTCGGCCTGGGGGTTGTGGATCCAGCGGTACTTTGTGCGCGGCGACAACCCGCTGTATATCGCGGTCTTCTTCGGCCTGATCATCTTCTTCACGTACTTCTACGTGGCGATCACGTTCAACCCGGATGATGTCGCCGACAACATGAAGAAGTACGGCGGTTTCATCCCGGGCATCCGAGCCGGCCGGCCGACGGCCGAGTATCTGGACTATGTCCTCAGCCGGCTCACGTTCCCCGGATCGCTGTACCTGGCGACGATCGCAATCATCCCGCTGGTCGCCTTTTCATTGATCGGTGCGAGCCAGAACTTCCCGTTCGGCGGAACCAGCATCCTGATCATGGTCGGGGTCGGCCTCGACACCGTGAAGCAGATCGAAAGTCAGCTGCAGCAACGCAACTACGAGGGGTTCCTCCGCTAGCCCACAGCCACCCGGCCCGCCCCGGAGCAGCCACTCGTCCCGCTCGCCGATCGAAGGGAACACGCCCGTGCGACTCGTGCTTGTCGGACCGCCCGGCTCCGGGAAGGGCACGCAGGCGAAGCTCATCGCCGAGCACTTCGGCATCCCGGCCATCTCGACCGGTGACATCTTCCGTCGCAACGTCGCCGGGGAGACCGATCTCGGTGTCCAGGCCAAGAAGTTCATGGACTCAGGCGACTATGTGCCGGACTCGTTGACCAACGCGATGGTCCGCGAGCGCCTGGCCGAAGCCGACTGCGAGCCCGGCTTCCTCCTCGACGGCTACCCACGCACCATCGACCAGGTCGACGCGCTCGACGGCATGCTGAGCGAGCAGGGTCGTCGACTCGACGCGGTCGTCGAGCTGGTCGCACCCGCCGACGAGGTGGTCCCGCGACTGCTGCTGCGCGCCGAGACCGAGGGCCGCGCAGATGACACCGAAGACGTGGTTCGCCGTCGGCTCGAGGTGTACGCCGAGCAGACCGAGCCGTTGATCGACGTCTACCGAAAGCAGGGCATCCTCCTCGACGTCGACGGTCTGGGCGAGATTCCGGAGGTGGCGGACCGCATCCGGGCTGCGCTCGAGGGGGTCAGCCGCTGAGCGCACGACCCTGCCCTCGAACCTGTGGTCTGGATGCGGTCCCGACCACACCAGCGTCCACATGCGCGTGATGAGGGGTCGGGGATGAGCGGTCGGGGGGTGCAGATCAAGACGGCCGAGCAGCTCCGACTCATGCGCGCGGCGGGTCTTGTGGTCGCGCACACGCTCGAGCGGCTCGTGTCGGCCGTCGCGGCTGGCATCACCACCGGCGAGCTCGACCGTCTGGCCGAGGCGACGATCAGGAACGCCGGCGCGACGCCGTCGTTCCTGGGCTACCACGGGTACCCGGGATCGATCTGTACCTCCGTGAACGACGAGATCGTCCACGGCATCCCCGGATCGCGTGCGCTCTGCGACGGCGACGTCCTGTCCATCGACTGCGGCGCGATCGTTGCTGGGTGGCACGGCGACGCCGCGGTCACGGTGCCGGTCGGCACGATCGCCCCCGGGCACGCGCAGCTGGTCCGCGACACGCATGACGCGCTGTGGGCCGGGATCGCGGCGATGCGCGACGGTGGTTGGCTGCGTGACATCGGAGCCGCGGTTGAAGCCCTTGTCGAGACGCGCGCTGCAGCCCACCGGGCATACGGGATGGTCGAGGAGTACACAGGCCACGGCATCGGCACCGAGATGCACCAGGACCCGGACGTCCCGAACTTCCGAACCCGGCAGAAGGGCATCCGGCTTCGGCCCGGGGTGGTATTGGCCATCGAGCCGATGCTCACGCTCGGTGACCCGCAGACCGAGCTACTGGACGACGGGTGGACCGTCCGCAGCGCCGACCGGTCGGTCGCCGCGCATTTCGAGCATACGGTCGCGCTGACCCCGGAGGGTCCCTGGGTGCTCACCGCCGTGGACGGCGGAGCCACCCGACTGGAGGCGCTCGGCGTTCCGCACCCCGGCCCGGACGGCCCCGGCTGACCCTCCCGCGAATGTCAACGTTGACGGGTTGGGACGATGGCGTCCTCACCCCCCACGTCCACATTCGCGGGGTTGGGGCGGGCGTTTTGCCTGATCCGAGGGTGCCGGCGTACGCTTGACCTTCGGCTCGGTGTTGGTTCGACCCTCTCGAACGTGACGGGCCGGTTCTTTCATGCCCGGCGGCTGGCCATTCGGTATGGGAGGCCCGGGCAGCGGAGCCACAGAACGGCACCCGATCAACGGATCTACGACGGCAGCTGTTGAGAAAAGCGGAGGACATGGCGAAGAAGGACGGCGCGATCGAGATCGAAGGCACGATTGTCGAGTCGCTTCCGAACGCCATGTTCAGGGTCGAGCTCGCGAACGGGCACAAGGTCCTCGCTCACATCAGCGGCAAGATGCGCCAGCACTACATCCGGATCCTCCCCGAGGACCGGGTCGTCGTGGAGCTCTCGCCGTACGACCTGACCCGTGGGCGCATCGTCTACCGCTACAAGTAACCCACCCCTCCACCGACCGATCCTTTCAAGACGGGGCGCTGCACGGCGCCGAACGGCTGAGCAGCACATTTCCCGGGAGAGCACGATGAAGGTCCAGCCCAGCGTCAAGAAGATCTGCGACAAGTGCAAGGTGATCCGCCGTCACGGTCGGGTCATGGTCATTTGCGAAAACGTTCGCCACAAGCAGCGTCAGGGCTGATCGCGCGGCGAAGCGACGAGCGACGGCCTAGCCTCGCGAGGAGCTGAGCTCGACCATCCAGCACAGCCGCAGTTCGTTCGAACAACTCCACAACGGCAGCGCACCGACCCTCGTCGCCACGATCACCAGGCGCGAGACGCCACCCCTGGCCCGGAGGCCAGGGACCCGTCCGGACGGAGCGGCGAAGCGACGAGCGACGGCGAAGCCTCGCGAGGAGCTGAGCGCGACCGAACTCACCGCATGGGACCGGCGCTGTCACCGAAACCTCCGGACGAACGAGAAGGAAGAGACCGCCCATATGGCACGACTTGTCGGCGTCGACCTCCCCCGCGAGAAGCGGCTTGAGGTGGCGCTCACCTACATCTTTGGCATCGGTCGCACTCGCGCCCAGGAGACCTTGAAGCAGACCGGCATCAACCCCGACCTGCGTGCCAAGGACCTCGGCGACGACGACCTGGTCAAGCTGCGCGACTGGATCGAGGCGAACTACCAGGTCGAGGGTGACCTGCGCCGCGAGGTCGCCTCCGACATCCGTCGCAAGGTCGAGATCGGCTGCTACCAGGGACTGCGCCACCGGCGCGGCCTGCCGGTCCACGGGCAGCGCACCCACACGAACGCCCGCACCCGCAAGGGCCCGCGTCGCGCGATCGCCGGCAAGAAGAAGGTCGGCAAGAAGTAGACACGCCCAGGTGGGTCGCTGTCCGATGATCTCGAGCTAGGAGTTTGGCTGTATGCCTCCCAAGAGCCGCCAGGCGGGCGCCAAGAAGGTGCGCCGCAAGGAGAAGAAGAACGTGGCCGCCGGCCACGCGCACATCAAGAGCACGTTCAACAACACGATCGTGTCCATCACCGACCCGATGGGCAACGTCATCTCGTGGGCGTCCGCAGGCCACGTGGGCTTCAAGGGCTCGCGCAAGTCGACGCCGTACGCCGCGCAGATGGTCGCCGAGGCTGCCGCCCGTCGGGCGCAGGAGCACGGCATGAAGAAGGTCGACGTCTTCGTCAAGGGCCCGGGCTCGGGCCGTGAGACCGCAATCCGGTCGCTGCAGGCCACCGGCCTCGAAGTGGGCTCGATTCAGGACGTCACCCCGCAGCCGCACAACGGCTGCCGCCCGCCCAAGCGCCGGCGCGTCTGACCCGATAGGAATCTGAGAGACATGGCTCGTTACACCGGGGCAGACTGCAAGCGCTGCCGTCGCGAGAAGACAAAGCTCTACCTCAAGGGCGCCAAGTGCGACTCACCGAAGTGCCCGATCGAGATCCGCCCCTACCCGCCGGGTGAGCATGGCCGCGGCCGGAGCAAGGACTCCGAGTACCTGCTGCAGATGCGGGAGAAGCAGAAGTGCGCCCGTATCTATGGTGTGCTCGAGAAGCAGTTCCGCGGTTACTACGACGAGGCCAACCGCAAGCAGGGCAAGACCGGCGAGAACCTGCTGCGCATCCTCGAGACCCGCCTCGACAACGTTGTCTACCGTGCCGGCTTCGCAAAGTCGCGGGACATGGCCCGGCAGCTGGTGCGCCACGGCCACTTCCTGGTCAACGGCGCCAAGGTCGATATCCCGTCCTTCCGCGTGTCGGAGACCGACATCATCGAGGTCCGGCCGAGCTCCTTCGAGCTGACCCCGTTCGTGATCGCGCGGGCGGAGGCCGGCGAACGCGGCATCCCCGCCTGGCTCGAGGTCGTCCCCAACCGCATGCGCATCCTGGTCCACGCAATGCCGGCCCGCGCCGTCATCGACACTCAAGTCAACGAACAGCTCATCGTCGAGCTCTACTCGAAGTAACCCGCTGGACCCGCGTGACCGGTCCTATGCCGGCCACGCGGCGCACCACCCCTCAAGGCGTCATATAGCGGGCGCCCTGAACCAGGAGGATCCACCACATGCTCATCGCACAGCGCCCCACCCTGGCCGAAGACGCCGTCAACGACACGCGTTCCCGCTTCGTGATCGAGCCGCTGGAGCCGGGCTTCGGCTACACCCTCGGCAACTCGCTGCGCCGCACGCTGCTCTCGTCCATCCCGGGTGCGGCCGTCACGTCCATCCGCATCGACAGCGTGCTCCACGAGTTCTCCACGATCGAGGGTGTCAAGGAAGACGTCACCGACATCATCCTGAACATCAAGGGCCTGGTCGTCTCGTCGGAGCACGACGAGCCGGTCGTGATGTACCTGCGCAAGCAGGGCCCGGGTGCCGTCACCGCAGCCGACATCGCACCCCCGGCTGGGGTGGAGGTCCACAATCCTGAGCTGCATCTCGCCGAGCTCAACGGCAAGGGCAAGCTCGAGATCGAGCTCACCGTGGAGCGCGGCCGTGGCTACGTCTCCGCCGTCCAGAACAAGCAGGCCGGCGCCGAGATCGGCCGCATCCCGGTCGACTCGATCTACTCGCCGGTGCTCAAGGTGACGTACAAGGTCGAGGCCACCCGGGTCGAGCAGCGCACCGACTTCGACCGGCTCGTCGTCGACGTCGAGACCAAGCCCTCGATGGCTCCGCGCGATGCGATGGCCTCGGCCGGCAAGACGCTGGTCGAGCTGTTCGGCCTGGCCCGTGAGCTCAACATCGACGCGGAGGGCATTGACATCGGCCCGTCGCCGACGGATGCCGCGCTCGCGGCCGACCTGGCGCTGCCGATCGAGGAGCTCGACCTCACGGTCCGGTCCTACAACTGCCTCAAGCGCGAAGGCATCCACACCGTCGGTGAGCTGGTTGCCCGTAGCGAGGCCGACCTGCTCGATATCCGCAACTTCGGCGCGAAGTCGATCGACGAGGTGAAGGCCAAGCTCCAGACCATGAGCCTGGCGCTCAAGGACAGCCCGCCCGGGTTCGACCCCGGCCTGGCGGTTGACTACAGCTACGACGACGACGACGCGGGATTCGCTGAGGACGAGCAGCTCTGACAGGCCCGCCCCGGACTTGTCACCGCTGACCGCTCAGGCTCATACGAGGAGATCTGACAGATGCCCACGCCCACCAAGGGCCCCCGTCTCGGCGGTGGACCGGCCCACGAGCGCCTGATGCTCGCGAACCTCGCCACCGCGCTTTTCGAGCACGGCTCGATCACGACCACCGAGGCGAAGGCCAAGCGCCTGCGTCCGCTGGCCGAGCGTCTGGTCACCTTCGCCAAGCGCGGTGACCTCGCGGCTCGGCGTCGGGTCCTCACGGTCGTGCGGGACAAGTCCGTCGTCCACACGCTCTTCGAGGAGATCGGTCCGAGGTATGCGAACCGCCCCGGCGGCTACACCCGGATCACGAAGGTGGGCCCGCGCAAGGGGGACAACGCCCCGATGGCCGTGATCGAGCTGGTCGAGGCCCTGACCGTGCAACAGTCGGCGGTCGGCGAGGCCGAGGGTGCCACTCGGCGCGCGGCCAAGCAGGCTTCCGCCCCGGCGAAGCGGGCTGCATCGGCTGCTGCCGTCGCCGAGGAGAAGGCTGTGGCGGCCGCCGACGCAGCTGCCGAGGGCGACGTCGAGGCCGCGGTTGACGCCGCGGCCGAGGCCGAGTCTGCCGCCGCCGAGGCCGCCGAGGCCGCCGATGCGGTCGCTGACGACGCCGCGGCGCAGGAGGCAGCCGGCGACGCAGAGGCCTTCGCCGAGATCGCCGAGGATGCGGCGTCCGACGCAGTTGACGCCGATGCCGACGAGGACGACCCCAAGTCCTGAGCACCGAGCACGACATGACCGACGAGCCCGTCGTTCTGGTACCTGGGGACGGCGGGCTCGCGGCCGTCCGGGTCCGGTTGGACCTCGGGTACGACGGCACCGACTTCTCCGGTTGGGCAGCTCAACCCGGTCGGCGCACCGTCCAGGGCACGCTGGAGGCCGCGCTCGGCACGATCTTGCACGTGGCCACGCCGCCGTCCTTGACGGTCGCCGGCCGGACCGATGCCGGGGTCCATGCCCGTGGCCAGGTCGCGCATACCGACCTCGACCCCACCACGTGGCAACGCTGGCGTGACACGCTGCTGCGCCGCCTGGCGGGGGCGTTGCCTCGAGACGTGCGTGTGCACGCTGTCGGGCAGGCTCCGGCCGGCTTCGACGCCCGCTTCTCGCCGATCGAACGGCGGTACGCCTATCGCATCTGCGACACGGACGGTGGCCCGGACCCGCTGCGGCGCCACGAGATCCTGCACCATCCGCGTCGACTCCACGTCGCTGCGATGACGTCGGCGTCACTGCCGCTGGTTGGCGAGCATGACTTCGCCGCGTTCTGTCGCCGCCGGGAGGGTGCCACGACGGTGCGCGAGCTCCTGGAGCTGTCCTGGCGCCGTGACCCCGACGGCACGATCGTGGCGCAGGTCCGGGCGGACGCCTTCTGCCACTCGATGGTTCGTTCGTTGGTCGGCTGCATGATCGCGGTCGGTGAGGGGCGCAAACCGGTCGGCTGGCCCGCGGCGGTGCTGGCCGGGGGCATCCGGGACTCAGCCGTCAACGTGGCGAAACCGCACGGTCTGACCCTGGAGGGGATCCTGTTCCCTCATGACGATGATCTTGAAGCCAGGGCGGCCGAGACCCGCCGGCTGCGGGCGCCGCGCGGCTCATGAACGTCGCGCGAACAGCCTGCGCGGGCCCGCCCGGGCTGGCAGGGTGGCGGTATGCGAGTCGTGGTAGCCCTAGGTGGGAACGCGCTGCAGAAGCGCGGCGAGAGGATGACGGTCGAGAACCAGCGGGCGAACGTGAAGATCGCCTGTGAGGCCTTGGCCCCGGTGGCTCTGGAGCACGAGTTGGTCGTGAGCCATGGCAACGGACCCCAGGTGGGCCTGCTCGCCCTCCAGGCCGCGTCGTACGGGGAGGAGGAGTCCTATCCCTTCGACGTGCTCGGGGCGCAGACCGAGGGAATGATCGGCTACTTCATCGAACAGGAGCTGGGCAACCTGCTGCCCTTCGAAAAGCCGCTGGCGACGATCCTCACCATGACCGAGGTCAGCGCTGAGGACCCGGCGTTCAAGGATCCGTCGAAGTTCGTCGGACCGGTCTACGACCAGGAGACGGCGGAGCGCCTGGCCAAGGAGAAGGACTGGGTGGTCAAGCAGGACGGGGACTACTGGCGGCGGGTGGTCGCGTCACCACTGCCTCAACGCATCTTTGAGATCAGCCCGATCAAATGGATGCTCGACAAGGGTGCTGTGGTCGTCTGTACCGGTGGTGGAGGCATCCCCACGATGTACGAGCCGGGCACCCGGCACCTGATCGGCGTCGAGGCAGTCATCGACAAGGACCGGTCGTCCGCGGTGCTGGCCAAGGACCTCGATGCCGACTCGCTCATCATCGCGACGGACGCCCCTGCGGTCTTCGTTGGATGGGGCACCCCGGAGCAGAAAGCGATCGCGACCGCCCACCCCGATGCGTTGTCGGCGATGCACTTCGCAGCTGGTTCGATGGGCCCGAAGGTCGAGGCGGCATGCGAGTTCGCTCGCATGCGGCCCGGTGCATCCGCTGTGATCGGCGCGCTCCCCGACCTGCCGGCCATCCTGCAGGGCGAGGCCGGGACCAGCGTGAACACCAACGTCAGCGACGAGGGCGGCATCACCTATCGCTAGCCTCAGCCGCGAACGTGGACGCCGGTGGGGGTGGGACGCGGTCACACCCCCACGAAGTTCCACACTCGCGAAACGGGCAGACTGACCGCACGTGGGTCACGTCGACGTCAACGGGGTCAGCTACGTTCTCCCGGACGGGCGACCGCTCCTGTCCGACGTGTCTTTCCGGGTCGGCGACGGCAACGTCGTCGCGCTCGTCGGGGCCAACGGGACCGGCAAAACCACACTGCTGCGGCTGATCGCCGGCGACGTCGAGCCGACCGAGGGGTCGGTCGCTCGCAGCGGTGGGCTCGGTGTGATGCGGCAGTTCGTGGCCCGGCCGTCGGACGCGTACGACACGGGTCAGGCGCCGACGGTGCGCGATCTGCTGCTCTCGGTGGCGCAGCCTCGGGTTCGGGCGGCTGCGCGTGCCGTCGACGTGGCCGAGCTCGTGCTCATGGAGCGCGACGACGAGGTCGCGCAGTTGTCGTATGCGCAGGCGCTCGCGGACTGGTCTGATGCCGGTGGGTACCAGGCGGAGGTCCTCTGGGACACCTGCACGGTGGCCGCCCTGGGGATGCCCTACGACAAGGCGCAGTGGCGAGACCTGGCCATGTTGTCCGGGGGCGAGCAGAAGCGGCTCGCGCTCGAGGCGCTGCTCCGTGGACCGGAACAGGTGCTGCTGCTCGACGAGCCGGACAACTTCCTCGACGTTCCGGGCAAGCGCTGGCTCGAGGGCCGACTGTTGGAGACCCCCAAGACGGTGTTGTTCGTGTCCCACGACCGAGAGCTGCTGTCCCGGGTGGCCAACCGCATCGTCACCGTCGAAGGCGGCTCGGCCTGGGTGCACGGCAGCGGCTTTACGACGTATCACGCGGCCAGGCGGGAGCGGCACGCCCGGCTCGACGAGCTGCGGCGTCGGTGGGACGAGGAGCACGAGAAGCTGCGCGAGCTGGTGCGCAACCTCAAGCAGAAGGCGATGTACAACGACGGCATGGCCTCCCGGTACCAGGCTGCGCAGACCCGGCTGCGCAAGTTCGAGGAGGCTGGGCCGCCCGAGGAGGCTCCGCGGGAACAGGACGTACGGATGCGGTTGCGCGGCGGCCGGACAGGGGTCCGCGCGGTCACCTGTGAATCGCTCGAGCTCACCGGCCTGATGCGGCCGTTCGACGTCGAAGTGTTCTTCGGTCAACGGGTCGGCGTGCTTGGCTCCAATGGGTCGGGCAAGTCGCACTTCCTCCGGCTGCTGGCCGGCGACGGCTCGGTGTCGCATACGGGGATCGCCAAGCTAGGAGCGCGGGTGGTGCCCGGGCACTTCGTTCAGACCCAGGACCACGCCGATCTCGGCGGTCGTTCGCTGCGGGAGATCCTCTGGGAGGAGCACGCTCTCGACCGCGGGGCGGCGATGGGGGCACTGCGCCGCTACGAGCTGCAGTTCCAGTCGGAGCAGGACTACGACACGCTGTCCGGCGGGCAGCAGGCGCGCTTCCAGATCCTGCGGCTGGAGCTGTCCGGGACGACGCTGCTGCTGCTCGACGAGCCCACGGACAACCTCGACCTCGACTCGGCAGAGGCGCTGGAAGATGCGCTCGAGGCCTTCGAGGGAACGGTCATCGCGGTCACCCATGACCGCTGGTTCGCACGGGCGTTCGACCGTTTCCTGGTGTTCGGAGCGGACGGCGAGGTGTACGAGTCGCCCGAGCCGGTCTGGGACGAGGCGCGGGTCTCGCGAGCCCGCTGAAGCCCATTTCCCGAGCGATCGTGGGGTTTCTTCAGGTGCCTCCGGCGCGTCGCCTGCCGAGGCAACAAGATCCCGGGAGATGGAGTGGTTTTGACCCCTGAGAGCCGCCACAGGTAGCCTGACGGGTCGTTGCGTGCGTTCTTGCGCGCCCGCGTCCCCGTTTGGAATCCCCTGCTCGACGAAACGAAGGCATGACCGTGCGTACGTACAGCCCCAAGCCCGGCGAAGTTCAGCGCCAGTGGCACGTCATCGACGCCACCGACGTCGTCCTCGGCCGCCTGGCGACGCATGCCGCCACCCTGCTGCGCGGCAAGCACAAGGCCATGTATGCGCCACACATCGACACCGGCGACTTCGTCATCATCGTGAACGCCGACAAGGTTGCGCTGACCGGCGCCAAGCGGGAGCAGAAGCTCGCCTACCGCCACTCCGGCTACCCGGGCGGCTTGCGTGCTGTCTCCTATGCAGAGCTGCTCGAGAAGGACAGCCGCAAGGCGGTCGAGAAGGCCGTCAAGGGGATGCTGCCGCACAACACCCTCGGCCGTCAGATGCTGTCCAAGCTCAAGGTCTACAAAGGCCCGGAGCACCCGCACCAGGCGCAGCAGCCGGTGCCCTTCGAGATCACCCAGGTCGCGCAGTAAGCCACGGCGACCCGCCCATAAGCGAAAGGAAGTCCGTGGCGTGACCACAGACACCAGCACCGCCCTCGAGACCGCGGATGACGAGTTCACCGAGTACACCTCGGAGTCCTCGGCCGCGGCCCGGCCAGCGCGCGAGGTCGTGACCGCCCCGGCGGGTGCGACCGGCCGACGCAAGGAGGCCATCGCCCGGGTGCGGATCGTGCCTGGCACCGGCCGGTGGACGGTCAACGGCCGCGAGCTCGAGACCTACTTCCCGAACAAGGTCCACCAGCAGATGGTCAACGAGCCGTTCAAGGCCCTTGATCTCGAGGGTCGCTACGACGTCATCGCCCGGATCAGCGGCGGCGGCGCCTCCGGGCAGGCCGGCGCGCTGCGCCTGGGCATCGCCAGGGCGCTCAACGCGGTGGACGTCGAGGGCAACCGACCGACACTGAAGCGGGCCGGGTTCCTGACCCGTGATTCACGGGTCAAGGAGCGTAAGAAGTACGGTCTGAAGAAGGCCCGCAAGGCGCCTCAGTACAGCAAGCGGTGAGCCCAAGTCGACCGCGAGGCGTTCGACGCTTGAGGCAAGCCGCCGCGGTTGGCCAGGCGCGGGCGAGGGATCACAGAGACGACCGCTGAGGGCGCCGCCGTCGCTCTCCGATGCCCCGGGGCTACGCTCCGGGGCATCGTGCGTTCGCGAGCAGTTGACCGGGACGTCACCTGCCGACGACGAGAGGACGTCCAGCGTGGGACGACTGTTCGGCACCGACGGAGTCCGTGGGGTGGCCAATCTCGACCTCACCGCGGAGCTCGCCCTGGACCTGTCAGTAGCCGCGGCCCATGTCCTCGGGGATGTCGGCGCGCTGCACGGGCACGAGGGCTCGGGTCGCCCACTCGCGGTCGTCGGTCGAGACACCCGGGCGTCGGGGGAGTTCCTGTCTGCGGCGGTGGTGGCCGGGCTTGCGTCGGCGGGCGTGGACGTGCTCGATGTCGGGGTGTTGCCGACACCGGCGGTCGCATACCTCGTCGAGCACTTGGACGCCGATCTCGGGGTCATGCTCTCGGCCTCGCACAACCCGATGCCGGACAACGGCATCAAGTTCTTCGCCCGCGGCGGGGTCAAGCTCGAGGACGCGCTCGAGGACGCGATCGAGGCGCGGATGCGCGAGCCGTGGCAGCGGCCAACCGGGGCCCACGTGGGACGGATCACCTCGTATGCCGAGGGCGCCCAGGTGTACGTCGAGCATCTGCTGTCGACGTTGCCCGCAGGGTTGGACGGGCTGACCGTCGTCGTGGATGCCGCACACGGCGCCGCATACCAGGTGTCGCCGGCCGCAATGCGCGCCGCGGGCGCACGCGTGATCCAGGTTGGCTGCCAGCCGAATGGGCTGAACATCAACGACGGCATCGGTTCCACACACCTCGAGGTGCTGCGCGCGGCGGTGCTCGAGCATGGGGCCGACGCGGGCATCGCCCACGACGGTGACGCGGACCGTTGCCTGGCCGTCGACCACACGGGTGGTGAGGTCGACGGCGACCAGATCCTCGCGATCCTCGCCACCGAGATGCATCAAGTCGGCCGGCTGGCGCACGACACGGTGGTCGCGACCGTCATGTCGAACATCGGCTTCAAGCGAGCGCTGGACGACGCCGGCCTCAAGGTCGTCGAGACGGCAGTTGGCGACCGGTATGTGCTCGAGGCAATGAACGAGGGCGGATTCACCCTCGGTGGAGAACAGTCGGGTCACGTCATCCTGGCCGAGCACGCGACCACCGGGGACGGGACGCTGACCGCGCTGCACCTGCTTGCGCGGGTCGCTGCGTCAGGGCGTTCGCTGGCCCAGCTGGCCCGGGTGATGACGCGGTACCCGCAGGTGCTGATCAACGTCCGCGGCGTCGACCGGTCCAGGCTCGCCGACGCGACCGCGGTACACGATGCGGTCGGGTCCGCCGAGGCTCGCCTCGGTGCCACTGGTCGGGTTCTGCTGCGTCCGTCCGGGACCGAGCCCCTGGTTCGCGTGATGGTGGAGGCACAGTCGCACGACGAGGCCCAGGCGGTCGCCGACCAGCTTGCAAGCGTGGTCCGGTCCGAGCTCGGCTGATTGGTCATCGTTTCACGTCACCGCTGACGCGCTTCGCCTGACAAGGCGCTGAGGTGTGCGGCCCGTACCCTGGGCGCCATGTGCGGACTCGTGGGGTACGTCGGACAGCAGCAGGCGCTCGACGTCGTCATCGAGGGCTTGCGGCGGCTGGAGTACCGCGGCTACGACTCCGCTGGGGTCGCGCTCGTCGACGGCAGGAGCCTGGAGACCCGCAAACGGGCGGGCAAGCTGGCCAACCTCGAGGAGGTACTCGCCGCATCTCCGATGAAGGCGTCGACCACTGGCATCGGGCATACGCGGTGGGCGACGCACGGCGCACCCAACGATCGCAACGCACATCCGCACCTCGACGACGACGGAGAGGTGGCCGTCATCCACAACGGGATCATCGAGAACTTCGCGGTGCTGCGCGCCGAGCTCGAGGGCCGCGGGCACGCGCTGCGCAGCGACACTGATACCGAAGTGGTCGCGCACCTGCTGGCCGAGGAGTATGCGCCGGCCGGCGAGGACCTGGCAGAGGCTATGCGCCGGGTGTGCGGCAAACTCGACGGGGCGTTCACCTTGCTGGCCGTGCATGCCAAGAGGCCGGACGTCGTCGTCGGTGCTCGCCGTAACAGCCCACTGGTCGTCGGTCGCGGCGACGGCGAGAACTTCCTCGCCTCCGACGTGGCCGCGTTCATCGCGCATACGAGGGACGCGATCGAGCTCGGCCAGGACCAGGTCGTGGAGCTCACGCCCGACGCCGTGACCGTGACGAACTTCGACGGCACTCCGGCGGACACAAAGGAGTTCCGGGTCACCTGGGACGCAGCGGCCGCCGAGAAGGCCGGCTACACCAGCTTCATGCTCAAGGAGATCGACGAGCAGCCGCGCGCAGTGGCCGACACCCTGCTCGGCCGCTTCAACAAAGAGGGCCGACTCTCGCTGGACGAGATGCGGCTCACGGACACGGACTTGCGCATTGTCGACAAGGTGATCGTCATCGCATGCGGCACCAGCTACCACGTCGGGCTGATCGCCAAGTATGCGATCGAGCATTGGACTCGGATCCCGACCGAGGTCGAGCTGGCATCGGAGTTCCGCTACCGCGACCCGGTCGTCACCAACAAGACGCTGGTCATCGCCATCTCGCAGTCCGGCGAGACCATGGACACGCTGATGGCGCTGCGGCACGCCCGTGAGCAGCAGGCGAAAGTGCTGGCCATCTGCAACACCAACGGTTCGACCATCCCGCGGGAGTCCGACGCGGTGCTTTACACCCACGCAGGGCCGGAGATCGCCGTCGCATCGACGAAGGCGTTCCTCACCCAGATCGTGGCCTCCTACCTGGTCGGGCTCTATTTCGCGCAGGTCCTTGGCACCAAGTTCGGCGATGAGATCAAGACATTGCTGACCGAGCTGACCGACATTCCGTCAAAGATCGACGTGGTGCTCGACCGGCGTGACTCGGTACGTGCGCTGGGCCGCGAGATTGCCGATGCCAAGGCGGTGCTCTTCCTCGGCCGGCACGTCGGCTACCCGGTGGCGCTGGAGGGCGCGCTCAAGCTCAAGGAGCTCGCATACATGCACGCCGAAGGTTTCGCTGCCG
>JBEVHX010000034.1:0-31299 GCA_040510995.1 Candidatus Nanopelagicales bacterium | reverse complement strand
GGTGCGGCGACGGCGTGACGGTCGTGAGCGTCTCGAAATGAGGTGTCTCCCAGGCCGTCGGGAGCAGGTAATCCATGAAGTTCGATCCGATGCAGTTGCCCTCCTCGTCGAAGGTGATCAGCTCCATGGCCGCGATCCCGTAGCCCTCGCACAAGCCGCCGTGGATCTGCCCCTCGACGATCATCGGGTTGATCCGCACGCCACAGTCGTCGACTGCGACCATCCGGCGCACCTTCCACTCCCCCGTCCCCTGGTCGAGATCGACCACCACGACGTAGCTGCCGAACGGGAAGGTCATGTTCGGTGGGTCGTAGTACGTGACGCCCTCCAACCCCGCCTCGACCCCATCAGGGAAGTTCGTGTACGCCGCGAATGCGACGTCCTGGATCGTCGTGCTCGCCTCCGGGTCGCCCCGCACGGTGAACCGGTCCCCGCTCCACTCCAGATCCTCCGGCGACGCCTCGAGCAGATGAGCGGCGATCAGCCTCGCCTTGTCCCTCAGCTTCCGGGCCACCACCGCGGTCGCCGCTCCCGCGGTGGGCGTCGACCGCGAGGCGTACGTGCCCAGCGAGTAGGGCGTGTTGTCGGTGTCGCCGTACTGCACGTACACATCCGCCGGCGGGATGCCGAGTTCGTTCGCGACGATCTGCGCGAATGTCGTCTCGTGCCCCTGGCCCTGCGTCTGAACACCGATCTTGAGGATCGCCTTGCCGGTGGGGTGCACGCGCAGCTCGGCCGAATCGATCATCTTGAGGCCGACGATGTCGTACTCCTTCGAGTGGCCCGCACCCACGACCTCGGTGAAGCTCGCGATCCCGATGCCCATCAGCTCGCCGCGAGCCCGCTTCTCCGCCTGCTCGCGTCGCAGGTCCGCATAGCCGATCGCGTCCAGCGCGAGGTCAAGTGCCTGCTCGTAGTTTCCGGAGTCGTAGACGAAGCCGGTTGCGGACGCATACGGGAACTGCTCGGGCTGGATGAAGTTGCGCCGCCTGAACTCGGCCGGGTCGATCCCGAGCTCGAGCGCCGCGGTGCTCGCGAGCCGCTCGATGAGATACGACGCTTCGGTCACGCGGAACGAGCAGCGGTATGCGACGCCACCCGGCGCCTTGTTCGTGTACGCGCCGCGGGCGCTGACGTGGGCGGCCGGGATGTCGTAGGACCCGGTGACGATGTGGAACAGGCCGGCCTTGAACCTGCTCGGCTGGGCGTCGGCGAAGAACGCCCCATTGTCGGACAGCAGCGATGCCCGCAGACCGAGGATCCGCCCTTCACCGGACAGCGCCATCTCGCCGTGCATGTAGTAGTCGCGGGCGAATCCGGTCGAGATCAAGTTCTCGGTGCGGTCCTCGATCCACTTCACCGGGTGGCCGAGCACCAGGGACGCCGCTGTTGCGACGACGTACCCGGGGTAGATCGGCACCTTGTTGCCGAACCCGCCGCCGATATCCATCGTCTTGATCTGGATGTTCTGCTCAGGCAGCCCGGCCACAAGGGCGAACAGCGTGCGGTGCGCGTGCGGGGCCTGCGAGGTCATGTAAATGGTGGCGCGACCGGTGACTCCATTGACGTCCGCGACGCAGCCACAGGTCTCCATCGGCGAGGGATGGCAGCGGGGATAGAACGTGTCCAGGCTCACGATCCTGTCGGCTTCGGAGAAGGCAGCATCGGTCGCCACCCGGTCGCCGGTCTCCCACTCGTAGGCCAGGTTGTCGGTCTGCCCCTGTTTGTCATCACGGATGAGCGGCGCGTCGTCGGCCAGCGCCGCCTGCGGGGTGACGATCGCTGGGAGCACGTCGTAATCGACGTCGATGAGCTCGAGTGCGTCGTGCGCGATGTATGCGGTCTCGGCGATGACGCCGGCCACTTCCTGGCCCTGGAAGCGGACCTTGTCGGTGGCCAACACGGCCTGGGTGTCGCCGGACAGCGTGGGCATCCACGCCAGGTTGTAACCGGCGAGGGTCTCACCGGTGATGACCGCAACCACGCCGGGCAGGGCGGCGGCGGCGGACGTGTCGATCGAGCGGATCCGCGCGTGCGCGACCGGACTGCGCAACAACGCGAGATGCAGCATGCCTGGCAGCACCACGTCGTCGATGTAGGTGCCCTTGCCCCGGATGAAGCGGTCGTCCTCCTTGCGCTTGATGCTGTGACCGATGCCCGTGACGGTCGGGTTCTCGACTGGGGCGTCGGCGGTCTGGGTCATGTGGACACCTCTGCGGTCTCCCGCGATTCGGCTCTCGTGCGGCGTTCGGCCGCGGCCCACTGCACGGCCTTGACGATGTTCATGTAGCCGGTGCAGCGGCAGATGTTGCCGGAAAGGGCCCACCTGATGTCGTCTTCGGTGGGGTCCGGGTTGCGGTCGAGCAGGGCCGAGGCGGCGATCATCATGCCGCTCGTGCAGAAACCGCACTGCAGGCCGTGCTCGTGCTTGAACCCTTCCTGGATCTCATGCAGCTGACCGTCGGTGGCCAGCCCTTCGACGGTGGTGACCTCGTGGCCGTTGGCCTGGACGGCGAACATGGTGCAGGACTTGATTGGCGTCCCATCGAGTAGCACCGTGCAGGCGCCACAGTTGCTGGTGTCGCAGCCGATGTGCGTGCCGGTCGAGCCGAGACGCTCGCGCAGCGCATGCACCAGCAGCAGGCGCGGTTCGACGTCGATGGTTCTGGCGAGACCGTTCAGGCCGATCGAGATCTCCACGGCCCCTCCTCAGGATCTTGTGCAAGTGAGTGGGCTCGGTCGAGCCCGCGTCGGACGAACACCCGCACGACGTTGCGCTTGTAGTCCGCGGACCCCCGTACGTCGTCCACTGGGTCGGCCGCGCGAGCCGCCAGGTCGGCCGCTTCGTCGAACGCGCCCGGACCCGGCTCGGCCCCAATAAGGACGGCCTCCGCGTCGGTCGCGTGCACGCTGCGCGGGCCCACCGCGGTCAGCGCGATGCCGGCGCGCCCGATGTGCCCGTTCGACAGCTCCAGCTGGACGGCCGCGCCGACGGTGGCGAAATCACCGACCCGCCGTTCCAGCTTGAGATAGGTGCCGCCGGACCGATCCGGCGGTGCCGGCACCACCACCGCGGTGATGACCTCGGTCGCCTCGAGTTGAGTCGTGAATGGACCTTCGAGCAGGGCGTCGACGAGGACGTCGCGCTCGCCCGTCGAGGACCGAACGTGCACGCTGGCCCGGAGCGCGACCATGACCGACGCCCAGTCCGCCGCCGGGTCACAGTGCGCCAACGAGCCTGCCACCGTGCCGCGGTTGCGGATCAGCGGGTCAGCGATCAACGGGGCAGCCGCGGTGATGGCCGCATACCGGGAGTCCAGGTCGGTCGCCTCGGCGAGCGCGCGATGTCGCACGAGCGCGCCGATGCGAAGCCCGACCGGTCCGTCGATCACGTCGTCGAGTCCGGTGATGCCGTTCAGGTCGACGAGCAGCTCGGGGCGAGCGAACCTGAGCTTGATCAGCGGCACGAGGCTCTGGCCACCCGCGAGGACCTTCGCGTCTTCCCCCCGCTCGGCGAGGATGTCGAGCACCTCGTCGAGGGTCTCCGGCGCGCGGTACTCGAACGCGGCTGGGAACATGCCCACCTCCCTGAGACTGAGAGTCAGGACAACACCCCGACGCATCGCTTGCAACAAGAACATCGGTAAAGACAGGGGATGCTCACGAAGCGTCACCAGAAGAACGACGTCGAACGGCGAATCGTTCAGTTCGTCGACCGCGAGAGTGGAAAATCGGTTCGGCGTCCCGCGCACCTTCGAGAGGTTCGGTCAGTCGCGCCAGAGCAGAACGAGGGCGCGATCGTCGGGGGCGCCCGGGGCGACCGCATCGACCAACCGCTTGGCGCCCTTCCGGAAGCCACGTGGAACCAGCCGCTCCGCCTCGCCGAGCAGTTTGTCGATGCCGTCGTCGATCTCGCGGCCGGGCTGCTCGACCAGGCCGTCGGTGTACAGCAGCAGGGCGTCGCCGTGGTCGAGCAGGCCGGTCACGCCGGTGTATTCGCCGTCCTCGACGAGGCCCAGGGCCGAGCCCTTCGGGTCGGACAACGCCCAACGACCCGAGCTTGCGTCGAACTGAGCCGCGGGCGGGTGCCCGGCGCTGCCGAGGAAGTAGCTGCCGGTGCGCAGGTCGACGGCGACGTGAACGACGGTGGCGAATCCCTCGACCCAGTGCTGGCGGATCAGGTACTCGTTCGCTGCCGGCAGGAACTCCACCGGCTCCATCGCGCCGATCAGGCCGCCAAACGCCCCAGACAGCAGCAGAGCGCGGGTCCCGGCATCGACCCCCTTGCCCGAGACATCCACGACAGCCAACTCGAGCACGTCGCCCTTCCCGAGCGCCAGGACGAAGTCGCCGCCGAACGCCGAGCCGTAGGCAGGTCTCAGCGCGACCTCCACGTTCCAGCCGGGCGGCAGCGGCGGCACCTCCCCGTGAGCTCGCAGCCGGTCCCGCAGGTCGACCAGCATCGACTCTCCGCGCAGCCCCTGGAGGCCGAGCCGGGCACGGCTGCGCGAGATCGCGAGCACGATCAGCGCGGTTGCCATGACGATGAGCAGGTTGCCCGGCCGCACCACGTCGATGCCGCGCCGAACAACGCCGAAGGCGAGCATCCCGACACAGACCCCGACGAGGACGACGAGCAGCCGCGGCGGCAGCAGGAAGCCACCCAACAGCAGCACCAGCACAAGCGCCGACGGCGGCAACCAGCCCAGGTAGCGGATGCTGAGCACACCGATCACAACCGCCGCCCCGGCCAGCAGCACGAAGAAGAAGATGTCGGAACGGAGCGCGGCGCGACGAACCCGCGCGGCGACACCGCGCAGCCGGTTCGGCACCCCGCGCGACGCCGGCGGCGTCCGGTTCGTCGACATTGTTGGCGAACCTACCCGCACCGCCCGGGAATCCAGTCGCGGTCGAGCGATCGGGGCTGGTGGGATGGACTCGTGACCTCATCAATGCGCGCGCCCGAGTCCGTCTCCTCGATGGTGCGGGTCAGGTCACTGCGAGACAGCGAGAGCGCGGAGTTCAACCGCATCGATCAGCTGGCGTTCGGCTACACCCCCGAGACCGAGGACCACCCGGACGCCCCGCTGCTCGACCATCGGCGTTCGCTCGTCGCGGAGCTCGACGACCAGGTCGTCGGGATCGCGTCATCGTTCCCGCTCGCTCTTTCCGTGCCCGGCGGTGCACTGGTCCCGACAGCCGGCGTGACTTGGGTCGGGGTGCTCCCGACGCACCGTCGCCGCGGAGTGGTCCGCGCGATCATGGAGCATCAGCTGCGCTCGCTGCAGGCAGGCGGTGAGCCACTGGCAGCGCTGTGGGCGAGCGAGCCGGCGATCTACGGCCGCTTCGGCTACGGCATGGCCAGTCGCGCGCTTCATGTTCACGTCCCGAGCCGCTCCGGCATGTCGCGAGCGCCGGAGGACCCATCGCTTCGAGTCCGTCTGGTCACGCCGGCGGATGCGCGGCCGTCGCTGGCAACCGCGTATGCCGCCGCGGCGGCCCGGCGGCCGGGCATGCCATCGCGGTCGGAAGCTTGGTGGGACCGAACCCTGCACGACCCTGCCGAACGCCGCGCAGGTGCGTCCGAGCTCCGAGTCCTGCTCGCCGAGGACGAGCACCGTCCACGGGGTTACGCCCTGTTCGCGACCAAGCAGAGCTGGGGGGACGATCACAATCCGAAGGGGAGGCTTAAGGTCCGCGAGCTGGTCTCAGTCGACATCTCAGCGCGCGCCGCCCTGTGGAAAACCCTGCTCGAGCATGACCTCATGGCCACCGTCGACTGGATCAATGCGCCCCTCGATGACCCGATTCTCATCTGGGCGGACAACATCCGTCCGGTCGTCCGTGCGGTCTTGGACCAGCTTTGGGTACGGATCCTCGACCTCCCCGGCGCGCTCACGGCACGCGCATACCAGCACGCAAGCACGACCGTGATCGAGGTGCACGACCCGCTGCTCGAGGCGAACAGCGGACGTTGGCGGCTCGTGACCAGTCCGGTCGGAAGCGCGCTCTGCGAGCGAACGGCCGAGCCGGCCGACGTGGTCCTGGACGTGCGGGACCTGGGGGCGGTCTACCTGGGTTCGACCGAGCTCGCCCAGCTGGCGGCTGCCGGCCTGGTGGTGGCGAACGACCCCGCTGTGCTCAACTCCTTGTCGACGGCACTGCATCACCGGCCTGCCGCGTGGTGCCCGAACGTCTTCTGAGGGGCACCAAGGAGGAGCCATGGGTCGAAGCGGCGAAGTGCATGACCGGCACACGCCGACGCAGGTCAGCGTCAGCAACGCGATGCGAGCCAGGGACGTGTCGCCGCCGCAGCCGGAGGACATCGAGGCCGCGGAGGCCATCACACTCAAGTACGCCGTGCGCCGGGACGACCCGAGGCCACCGGCCGGGCCCGGGCGGCAGGATCCCGCGTAGCAACGACGCGCCGCCGCCTGGGCCTCTCCGAAGCAGCGTCACATCGTTGCGGGTCGGGTCAGGGGGCGTCGGGTCAGGGGGAAGAGAGCGGCGGGAGCTCTCGGGTCTTCTCGTAGCGGGCCAGCATCGCGATCCGACGGCTGTGCCGCTCGTCGCCGGAGAACGGAGTCGCCAGGAACGCCTCGACGAACGATGTCGCCTCCTGAAAGGAGTGCATCCGCGCACCGATGCTCAGCACGTTCGCGTCGTTGTGCTGCCGGGACAGCGTCGCGGTCTCGAGGCTCCAGGCCAGCGCGGACCGAACCCCGAGCACCTTGTTCGCCGCGATCTGCTCACCGTTGCCCGAGCCACCGATCACGATGCCGAGCGACCCAGCCTCGGCCACCACGGCCTGGCCGGCGCGCAGGCAGAACGGCGGGTAGTCGTCCTGCGGGTCCTCGACGAATGCGCCGTGGTCGACGACGTCGTGTCCCTGGTCGGCGAGGTAGTCGGCCAGATGCTCCTTCAGCTCGAAGCCGGCGTGGTCGGCCCCCAAGTGCACGCGCATGCTGGGCAGTGTGCCATCGGGGTCGGCTGCGGCCGGGTTCCTTTCGCGGGCGACATGATCGCCGACTGAGCACCGGATCGTGACGAATCCGGCACGATCCCGCACTCCGATCGCGATCAGCGGGTCGGCCGGCGGGAAACGAGTAGCGGAGTTCCTGCCCAGCCGGGTTAGCGTTGGCCACCACTTCTCACGCCACAGGAGCCCTTAGCCCGTGCACGCCACCAACCTGACCCGCCTCGACGCCGCCGAGCGCAGCCGGCTGATCACCGTCGACGCATACGAGGTCGACCTCGATCTGACAACCGGCCCGGACACCTTCGAGGGCCGCGTTCTCGCGCGCTTTAGCTGCCGAGAGCCGGGAGCCTCGACGTTCATCGACGTGGTCGCCGACACCATCTCGAGCGCGAGCCTCAACGGTCAGCCGCTGGACGTGGCAGGGCTGCACGACGTGGCGCACAACCGGCTCCGGCTGCCCGGCCTTGCCGCCGAAAACGAGCTCGAGATCGTGGCCACCCATCACTACAGCCGCACGGGCGAGGGCCTGCATCGCTTTGTCGACCCGGTCGACGACGAGGTCTACCTCTACACGCAGTTCGAGAGTTCTGACGCCCAGCGCATGTTTGCCTGCTTCGACCAGCCCGACCTCAAGGCGATGTATGGCTTCAGCGTCACGGCGCCGGATCACTGGCAGGTCATCTCGAACGAGGCGCACGAAGAGGCCGAGCCCGTTCGAGACGGTGTCTCGCGCCGCCAGTTCGCCCGGACGCCGCGCATGTCGACCTACATCACCGCGCTGGTGGCCGGCCCTTACCACCACGTCCACGATGTTCACCGGGGTGCCGCCGGTGAGATCCCGCTTGGCATCTACTGCCGGACTTCCCTCGCTCCGTATCTCGACCCCGATGAGATCTTCGAGATCACCCACCAGGGCTTCGACTTCTTCGAGCGCCAGTTCGGCCGGGCCTACCCGTTCTCGAAGTACGACCAGCTGTTCGTGCCGGAGTTCAACGCCGGCGCGATGGAGAACGCCGGTTGTGTGACGTTCCTTGAGGACTACGTCTTCCGCAGCAAGGTCACCGACGCCTCCCGGGATGCCCGGGCGAACACGATCCTGCACGAGATGGCGCACATGTGGTTTGGCGACCTGGTCACGATGCGGTGGTGGGACGACTTGTGGCTCAATGAGTCGTTCGCCGAGTTCATGGCGTATGACGCGGCCACCCAGGCGACCCGTTTCACCGACGCCTGGACCGGCTTCGCGACCGGACGCAAGGCCTGGGGGCTGCGCCAGGACCAGCTCCCCTCGACCCACCCGATCTCCGCCGACGCGCCCGATATCGAGACCGTCAAGGCGAACTTCGACGGCATCACGTATGCGAAGGGTGCCTCCGTGCTGCGCCAACTCGTGGCCTGGGTGGGGCCAGACGAGTTCATGGCCGGGGTACGGGCGTACTTCCAGCGGCACGCATGGGGCAACACCGAGCTGTCCGACTTCCTGGTCGAGCTGGAGCGCACGTCCGGGCGCGACCTCACGGCCTGGTCCAAGGAGTGGCTCGAGACGGCCGGGTGCAACACGCTCCGGCCGAGCTTCTCCCTCGACGGTGCTGCCGGCGCGGAAGCGCCGGCATACGGCTCGTTCTCGGTTGTGCAGGAGGCTCCTGCGGACCATCCCACCCTGCGCTCGCACCGGATCGCGATCGGGCTGTACGACCAGGTCGACGACGACCGACTCGTGCGACGTCAGCGCGTCGAGATCGATGTCACCGGCCCAGAGACCGAGGTGCCTGGACTGGTCGGTGCCCGCCAGCCGGACCTGCTGCTGCTCAACGACGACGACCTGACCTTCGCCAAGGTCCGGCTGGACGACCGCTCGCTGCAGACGCTGACCCACTCGATCGCCAGCATCGAGGACTCCTTACCGCGCGCACTGGGTTGGGCATCGGCCTGGGACATGACGCGCGACGGTGAGATGCGGGCCCGCGACTTCGTCGAGCTGGTTGCCGTCGGCATCGGCATCGAGAGCGACATGGTCACCGTCGGCACCGTGGTACGACAGGTCCGGCTCGTGCTCGACCAGTTCGCCGATTCGGCCTACCGCCCCGTCGGGGTGCCGCGACTGGCTGCGGCGATGCGCGCGCTGACCATGGGCGCCGCGCCCGGCAGCGACCATCAGCTGGCCTTCCTGCGGACCTTCATCAACGTCGCGTCCACCGACGACGAGCTCGACTTCCTCAGCGGCCTGCTCGACGGAACGATGACCCTTGAGGGGCTGGCGGTGGACCCGGACGTGCGCTGGGCACTGCTGCTCCGCCTCGTGCTGACCGGGCGGCGCGGGGACGACGCCATCGCAGCCGAGCTCGAACACGACAACACGGCCAACGGCAGGCAGCAGGCCGCGACGGTGAAGGCCGCCAGACCGACGGCTGAGGCGAAAGCCGAGGCCTGGGCTGCGGTCGTCGACTCCGATGACCTGCCGAACGCGTTGCAACACGCGACGATCGCCGGCTTCCACCACGCCGATCAGCGGGAACTCCTGCGGCCGTACCGTGACCGCTACTTCGCCTCGATGGACCGAGTGTGGGCCGAGCGCACAAACGAGATCGCGTCGTCCATCGTCCAGGGCCTCTTCCCGGTCCTCCTGGTCGAGCAGGACACGTTGGATGCGGCGGACGAGTACCTCACAGACACGTCGCGACCGGCGGCCTTGCGGCGGCTGGTGCTCGAGGGGCGAGACGGCGTCGCCAGGGCGATGCGCGCGCAGGCCTTCGACCGATCCTGAGCAGATCGTCGGCAGTCGGATGTCACCCCGATCGGCGGAGTGACGGCCGCACGTCGCCGCTCTTGCGGATCAGGGCTGGTTGGTATGCAGCACCCTCGGGTGGCGGGCGTGCTCGGCCATGGCGCGAAGGCCGTTGACCACCCCACCTGCCACGTCTCCCAAGGCGCACTGGGTCGTCACTGCGAGCGAGGCCAGCGCACAGGCGCGCTGGTCGAGCCAGCGGGCGGCCTCCGGCCCCGTGACGATCTCGACCAGGCGGTCTCGGGGATCGACGGCGAGCAGCACGCCACGCGCCGCGACCTCCGCGCCGAGCGCCGCATGCAGCCGCTGGGCCTGCTCCCGGCTGTTGTCGCCGAGGTCGCCGACGTACACCGAGTAGCGCAGGTCGCTGCTGTTCTCGGCCAAGGTGATGGCCCGCGCGATCGACTCGCGCTGCCGCGGCGTGAATGCCTCACCATCGGGCACTGGTGCCACCGCCTCCCGTTGTCGGTGTGGCGGCCGCGATCGCCGCATCGACATCGCCGTCGGTCGGCCCGTTGAACCATACCGGGCCTGCCGACCAGGACGGGCCCGGCCGTTGCCTCGGACCGCGTGCGATGGACGGCGCATACACGAGCAGCGCCACGACAGCGATGATGAGCAACGGCAAGCCCACGAACCACCACAAGACCTCGAGCGTGGACAGCCCGGCTCCGGGGTCGTCCCCGTCGTCCCGGTTCGACGCGAAGGCCGGTGACGCGACCAATGTCGAGCCGATGACGACCGTGGCGGCGACCGACGACCGGATCAGGGCACGGGCCCGGGCAGGGGGATGTCGAGGCGATGTCACGGCGACACCGTACCGAGCGCGGCCAGCAGGCGCCGCACTCTCTCGGTCGCGACGCGGCCCAGAACGAGATCATCCACCAGCACCGGTCGCCCGGACTCGTCGGCCAACGGCACCAGCCAGTTCGGGTACTCGCGGTGGGTTCCTGGCTGGTTGACCGGCCGTAGCGCGCCGACCAGGTCGGACAGCGCCACCGCGCGCATCTGAGCCGGCGTCTGCGCAAGGTAGGCGTGCAGCGCAACCAGCACCGAGTCGTCGTCATCGGCGGTGAGCAGACCCCGCTCGCGCAGCAGCCCGACCCACTCACGTCGCTCCTGGTCGAACTCCGCGCGTTCGACCGCGTGGTCGCGCTCCAGCAACCCGAGGTCGGCCCGCACATCCACGTGGGCGCCGCGTAGATAGCCCATCGTCGGGGGCAGGTCATGCGTGGTCACCGACGCCAGGCAGAGGCGTCGCCAGCGCTCAGGGGCGAGGGGTTTGCCAGGCCACTCGCGCTCGAACCAGAGCACGGACGTGCCGAGCACGCCCCGGTCGCGAAGCAGGTCACGAACCCACGGTTCGACCGTCCCCAGGTCCTCGCCGATGACAACCGCGCCGCGGCCGACAGCCGCTCGCTGGGCCTCGAGAAGCAGGATGCCGACGAGCGCCTCATGGTCGCAGCGGACATAGGTGCCGGCCGCCGGCGGTGTCCCCTCAGGGATCCACCACAGCCGGAAGAGCCCGATGACGTGGTCGATACGGACACCGGCCGCGTGCCGCAGCACCGTACGCAGCATGTCGCGGTAGACCGCATACCCGCTCTCGGCAAGCCGGCCGGGATGGAACGGCGGCTGCTGCCAGTCCTGGCCGAGCTGGTTGTACGCATCAGGCGGCGCCCCAACGGTCACGCCGGACGCGAGCACATCCTTGTGCTGCGTCGCGTCGAAGCCGTCTGCTTGCACGCCCACTGCCAGGTCGTGCACGAGGCCAAGCGCCATCCCGACATCGCGGCAGGTTTGCTCGACGCGCGCGAGCTGTTCGTCCAGCCACCACTGGCCTCGCCGCACGACCTCGCGCGCCGGCCCGTCCTGTGCGCTGCACCAACCGGCGAAGTCGTCGAGAGCCCGCCCCTCACGAGCGACAAAGGCGTCGTAAGCAGCCTCCCGGTCGGGGCGCAGCCGAGCCTGCGCCAGCAGTTCCAGTGCCGAGCGCTTGCATGCCCAGACGGCGTCGACCTCGAGCAGCTCGCTGGCGTTGAGCGCACGCCCGGCCTTCGCGTGCTCGTCGAACCGGCCGCGCGCGACGTCGTCGAGGTCATCGATCTCCGGGATGTCGTCGAGGCTTAGGTACATCAGGTTTGGGAAGCGCCGCGTCGTCGGCAGGTATGGCGATGGCTCCAGCGGTTCGGTCCACCGGGGTGCGTGCAGCGGGTTGAGCAGGACGAAGTCGAGTCCGAGGTCGCGCCCAGCCCATCCCACCAGCGCTCTCAGGTCTGCCAGGTCGCCGTATCCCCACGAACGGCGCGACCTGGATGCATACAGCTGCACCATCAGCCCGGTCGCGGGTGCTTCCTCAACGTCGAGCCGGCTGGCGAGCCGGCCCGGCACCACGACCAACGGCGCAACGGCCCGCGTTCGAGCCGTGCCGCGGGAGCCGATCGATGCCACCAGCCGGTGCCAGCCGAGCGGCAGCGAGTCCGGCAACGCAAATGCGGCCTCGCCCACCAGCGCGCCGTCGACCTCCGTCGGCGGAACCCAGCGCTCGATCTGCGGGAGCTGGACGATCGACCCGTCCTCGCACTCCACCAGCACGCCGACCGGTTGACCGTGCGGCACGTGCACCCACACTGTCGAGTCGGTGCCCGCGGGGACCACAGAGCACGGTGGCAGCGGCCGGCGCCACCGCTGGAGCCGCACGTTCTCGCGCGCCCGAGCGATCGCCGCCGGGCTATTGGCGTCGTAGCCGAGGGCGGCGAGAACCGCGACGATCGTGCTCTGCTCGACCTCGATGTGGCGCCCCTGCCAGTCCCAGTAGTCGGTCGCGACGCCACACTCCTGCGCCAGCGCGAGCAACTCCTCAGAGACCACGGTCACGACTGTTCCACCCTCGAGACGTGCGCGGGGTTGGGACCAGGTCTCCCGCCAACGTCCCCATTCGCGGAGGCGTGATGGATGCGTTCAGCTCCAGCCATAGGCCGGTCGCAGCTCGCGCCACAGGTTCGACGCCGGTCGGAGGACCTCGAGCTGGCTGCCGAGCGACAGCAGGCTCGACTCGTCATACATCCGGCCGACCAGCTGCACCGAGATCGGGAGCCCGGTCGAACCCAGAGACCAGGGCACGACGATCGCGGGTTGGCCGGTGACGTTGTAGGGCGCGGTAAACGGGGTGAACCCCTTTTGCCGGTCGAAGTTGTCGGCGGGGTCGACCTCGGTGAACCAGCCCACTTCCGGCGGCGGCATTGCGAGGGCGGGGGTGAGCACGGCGTCGTACCCGGCGGTTGCGGACTGCGCCAGCCGGGCCAGCAGCCGCATCATGGAGATCGCCTGCGCGAGCTCCACGCCTCCGACCTTCCGTCCGCGCTCGCGCAGCCACCGAGTCAGTGGCTGCAGGTCGCCCTCTCGCTCGGGCGCGATCGGGGTCAGGCACGCCAGCACCGACCAGACGGTCTCGAACCAGGCGACGGCCTCGATCGGGAACGGCGGGTCGATGTCCTCGATCATGTGCCCGGCTCTGGTGAGCGCCGCTGACGCCTCCTCCCATGCGGCCAGGCATTCGCCGTCGACGGCGCCGTCGGAGATGACCGGACGCGCGTACCGCCCGATGCGCCGGCGACCGGGATCGCTGCCAGCCGCTGATGCGAACGTCGTGGCCGGCGCCGGTGCCGCGTACGGGTCACCCGGGAAGGCGCGGGCCATCACGTCGAGCAGCGCCGCGACATCCGCAACACTGCGCCCGAGCGGGCCGTTGACCGGGAGGTCGCCCACCGCGTCCCTGAGCGGGCCGTTCGAGACACGGCCGCGACTGGTCTTGAGTCCGACGAGCCCGCAGCACGAGGCAGGGATACGGATCGAACCGCCGCCGTCGCTGCCCTGTGCAATCGGCGCCAGCCCAGCAGCGACAGCGGCCGCGGCGCCGCCACTCGAGCCCCCCGCGCTACGCGACACGTCCCACGGGCTACGCGCCGGGGCCGCGATGGACGGGTCGGGCTCGGTGTAGCACGGCAGTCCGAACTCCGGGGTGTTGGTCGCTCCAGTGCAGATCGTGCCGGCATCTTTCAACGCCAACACCACGTTGTCGTCTTGCTCCGCCACCATGTCGAACGCGACCGAGCCGAGCTGGGCGCGCTCGCCCGCGACGAAGTTGAGATCCTTGATCGGGACCGGCACCCCGTCGAGCGGGGACAACGGCTCGCCGTCCCGCCACCGCGCCTCGGACGCGCGCGCCTGGCGGTGCGCAAGGTCCTCGGTCAGCCTCACGAACGCGCCGACGCCGTCACCCAACTCCGACGAACGCTCGAGATAGATGTCGACCACCTCGACCGGAGACAAGGAGCCGGATGCGTACTCGGCTGCCAGGTCGAGCGCGCCGAGCTCGTGGACCGATCTCACGACTTCTTGGACTTCACCCGACGCCGCCATTGCACGAGCAACGTGATGATGACACCGAGCAGCACCATCGCGATGAGCACCCAGATCAGGGCGATGTCGAAGCTCCAGAAGAAGAAGTCGACCGAGACCTGCTCGGTGTTCTGGACGACGAAGATCAGCCCGAGGATGGCGAGGATGCCGCCGACCCACAACCGCACGCGTAGGTCGCTCTTGAGCTCCCGCGGCGTCATTTCCGAGAAGCGCTTGGCGCCGGCACCCTCCTGGTCACCACTCGGCGACGTGCCTTTCGCGTCGTCCTTCCCCATCGCGCTACGCCGTGGCCAAAACCAGGTCGTCGACCCCGTGCCCGATCAGGTACGGCGTCCAGCACGGGTCCTGCCGCCCGGAAGCAATGACCCGCCAAGCGGCACCGGCCGGACAGCGCGGCGTCAGGCGCAGCCTCCAGCCGAGATCGCCGACTGTGCGATCCCCCTTGACCCGGTTGCATCGCGAGCAGGCGGCGACGACGTTCTCCCACTCGTGACGTCCGCCTCGGCTACGCGGAACGACGTGGTCGACGCTGGTGGCCGTGCGTCCGCAGTACGCGCACAGTCCGCCGTCTCGAGCGAACAACGCCCGCCGGGTCAAAGGAACCGCGCCCCGGTGTGGGACGCGGACGTATCGAGTGAGCCGGATCACGGCCGGCATCGAGATGGCATGGCGCGCGGAGTGGAAGACACCGTCGCTGTCCTCGATCGAGATCGCCTTGCTGGCCATCACCAGGACGATCGCCCGTCGGGCCGCCACCACACCCAGCGGCTCGAAGCTGGCATTGAGCACCAGTGTGTGCTTCACCCAGATCTCCTCTGGTCGCTCCGCAGTGGATCTGCGGCTGCAGCCTGAGCACAGTCTGTATGCCGACACCGCCGGGGCGCCACCGCGAAACGCGAAAAGCCCGGCGGACGGTGGCGGAACACTTCGCGAGCGCTGGCACCGATCGGTGCCGACCGGCCGGACGCTACGGTCCGAATAGGGTGGGCTGCCGTGAGCCGCCCCTCGTATCCCGAAGCACGTCGGGACGAGGTCGTCGACGTGCTGCACGGAGTGGCGGTTGCGGACCCGTACCGCTGGCTCGAGGACGCCACCGCCGAGGACACGAGGCAGTGGGCCGAGGCGCAGGACGCGTTCTACCGCGAGCACGAGCGCACCTGGCCGATGACCGAGCACTTCCAGCGACGGCTCACCGACCTTCTCGATGCCGGCGTCGTGTCGGTGCCGGTCTGGCGCGGTGAGCGGCAGTTCTTCATGCGGCGCAGCGCGGGGCAGGAGCATGCGCAGTTGCTGACGGTCGATCCCAACGGAACTGAGCGGGTCCTGCTCGACCCGATCGCGATCGACCCCTCCGGGCTGACGACGCTCGATGCCTTCCAGCCCTCCAAGGAAGGGCACCTGCTCGCCTACCAGCTCAGCGAAGGCGGTCGCGAGGAGTCCGTGCTGCGGGTCGTGGACGTGGTCACCGGCGACATCGTTGACGGCCCGATCGACCGTGCGCGGTACTCCCCGATCGCGTGGGTGCCGGGTGGCAAGGAGTACTACTACGTCCGACGGCTTCCGCCCGAGACCCTCCCGGCGGGCGAGGAGCAGTACCACCGCCGGGTCTGGCTGCATCGGGTCGGCTCCGACGCAGCGAGCGACGTCGAGGTCTTCGGTGCCGGCTTGATCGCCACCAACTACTACGGCGTCACGGTCAGCCGCGACGGCCGGTGGCTGAGCATCAGTGCGAGCGAAGGCACCGCGCCGCGCAACGACCTGTGGCTGGCCGACCTGTCGACCTCGTCACTGGAGGCGCCGGCGTTGACCGTGGTGCAGCAGGACGTCGACGCGCAGACCGGACTCGAGGTCGGCCGCGACGGCCGGCTGTACGTGTTCACCGACCGCGGCGCGCCGCGCGGACGGCTGGTCGTGACGACTCCCGACCGCCCGACAGTCGACAGCTGGCGGACCCTGATCGCCGAGGACCCAACCGCGGTGCTCGACGGCTACGCGATCCTGGACGGTCCGGAGCTGGAGCGAGCGGTGCTGCTGGCCACTTGGACCCGACACGCGGTCGGTGAGATCACCGTGCACGATCGCGCCACCGGGCAGCGGCTGGGCGAGGTGCCATTGCCCGGGCTCGGCACGGTCGCCGGGGTCACCGACCGACCCGAGGGCGGTCATGAGGCGTGGTTCGGGTACACCGACCACACCACGCCGTCCACCGTGCAACGGTTTGACGCGCGCACGTCCACGACGAGCCTGTGGGCCGAGGCCCCCGGCGTGGTCACCGTGCCGGCCGTCAGCGCCCGGCAGGTGACGTATGCCTCTGCCGACGGCACCCCGGTGCGCATGTTCGTGCTCTCGCCGGCTGAGGTACCGCACGGACCACGGCCCACGATCCTCTACGGTTACGGCGGCTTCGGGCTGCCGCTCACGCCGGGCTTCTCCGCGGGCATCCTCGCCTGGGTCGAGGCAGGTGGCGTGTATGCGATCGCCGGACTACGCGGGGGCGGCGAGGAGGGCGAGGACTGGCACCGGGCCGGGATGCTCGGCAACAAGCAGAACAGCTTCGACGACTTCCACGCTGCGGCCGAATGGCTGCTCGACAAGAGCTGGACCACCCCCGAACAGCTGTCGATCAGCGGCGGGTCGAACGGCGGACTGCTCGTCGGTGCGGCGCTCACCCAGCGTCCAGAGCTCTTCAGCGCCGTGGTCTGTTCCGCCCCGTTGCTCGACATGGTCCGGTACGAGAAGTTCGGGCTGGGCGCGACCTGGAATGTGGAGTACGGCAGCGTCGACGATGCCGAAGAGTTCGGCTGGTTGAACGCTTACTCCCCGTACCACCGGGTTCGCGAGGGCGTGGTGTACCCGGCGGTGCTGTTCACCGTCTTCGACGGCGACACCCGGGTCGACCCGATGCACGCCCGCAAGATGACGGCCGCACTTCAACATGCGAGCAGCGGCGACCGGCCGGTGCTGATCCGCGCCGAGGGCGACGTCGGTCACGGTGCCCGGGCCGTGTCGCGCAGCGTCCAACTGTCCGCGGTGACACTGGCGTTCCTGGCGGATCGGACCGGGTTGCAGCCCGATGCCTGACGCAGCCGAGGCCAACGTCACAGGACTCGCGCTCCCGCTGGTGGTCATCGGGGTCATCGCGATAGCGATCATCGTGCGGTGGATCGTCCGGCGGCTGATCGACCGCGTGACCCGCGGCATCACTAACAACGCCGTCGCCAGGCGGATCTCCCGCACGCGTGGCGGTTCGGAGATCCTCCCCAGCCTCGAGCGGCAGCAAGCCCGAGCCAACACCGCTGCTTCACTGCTCAAGTCGATCGCGGGCTTCACGATCCTGGGCATCGCCATTGTCGTCGAGCTCGGCGTCCTGGGCGTCAACATCGCCCCGATCATCGCCAGCGCCGGCGTCGTCGGCATCGCGGTCGGCTTCGGGGCGCAGAGCCTCATCAAGGACTTCCTCACCGGCATCTTCATGATCATGGAGGACCAGTACGGCGTCGGCGACGTCGTCGACTTCGGCGTCACTGTCGGCACCGTGGAACAGGTCGGCCTGCGCGTGACGCGGGTGCGCGATTTCAACGGGGTCGTCTGGCACATCCCGAACGGCAGCATCACGGCGCTCGGGAACCGCACCCAGGGCTGGGGCATGGCCATCGTGGACGTACCGGTGGCATACGGCGAGGACCTGGACCGAGTCGGCGCGATCCTCCGCTCCACCGCGACGTCGATGGCGGAGGGACCGGAGTGGAACGAGCTCATCCTCGACGAGCCGCCGATCGTGGCTGTGGAGACCATGACGCCGTTGGCAGTCACCATGCGCGTTCTGCTGAAGACCCTCGCGGGCAAGAACGTCGACGTGGCACGCGAGCTCCGGGCTCAGGTGATGGCGGCGCTGGACTCCGCCGGCATCCGCTCGCCGTCGGCCAGCGGGGCAGGCCGAGCAGCAGCGGAGGAGGAGCGCCCCGGACCGACGTGAGTGCGCCGCGCGGGGGTGCGTTCAATGGTCTGGGAGACTGTGCGCGTGACGTCCCTGCCCAACGCACAGCCCTCGGGGCCATTCCCGGAGGACGCGTCGCTGTACGACGCGGTCGGCGGCGAGGAGACCTTCCGGCGACTCGTGCACCACTTCTACGCCGGGGTCGCCGAGGATCCGGTGCTGAGGCCGCTGTACCCGGAGGACCACCTGCGCTCGGCCGAAGACCGGCTCCGGATGTTCCTGATGCAGTACTGGGGCGGACCGCGGCACTACAGCGAGCAGCGCGGGCACCCACGACTGCGGATGCGGCACGCGCCGTTCCGGATCACCGAAGTGGAACGTGATGCGTGGCTGCGACGGATGCGATCCGCCCTCGACGAGCTCG
This sequence comes from Candidatus Nanopelagicales bacterium, assembly GCA_040510995.1. Classification (GTDB taxonomy): domain Bacteria; phylum Actinomycetota; class Actinomycetes; order JBEVHX01; family JBEVHX01; genus JBEVHX01. The sequence goes on along the minus strand of JBEVHX010000034.1, from coordinate 12,752 downwards.
ATCTACCGGAGGCATACGAGCAGCGGCTGTGGGATTACCTCGTCATGGCTGCCTGGAGCCTGGTCAACTCCGAGTAGCCCGACGGACCGCTCAGCCGAAGAACAGCCCGAGGCCCTCGACATCCGGCCTGCGCACAGCGACGCTGCCACCCGGACACTGCAGCCGCCACCAGGTCGTGGTCCGGTAGGCCGCCACCACGCCCGTCGGGCCGAGAAATCCCAGCAGCGAGGCGGCATGCGCTGCGCGCAGCGGCACATCAGCGACCACCGGCCGCTCCCAGACCTCGTCGGCGTAGTGCAGCAGTGTGCTGCGGTCGCGGGAGGCTTGCTCGACCAGCTCGGTCCGTTCGCGGAACGACACGACCCCGCGCTCGACCTGTTGGGAGACCTCGCTGGTTTGCGCCTCACCGACCGCCTCCCAGCCAACGCGGGGCGGGAGAAGACCGGCCCACGGTGGGCCGGGGACTGCCGGCGGAAGTGCAAATCCGCGGGAGCCAATTGCCGACCGCACGACGTCGAGCAGTCTGGCTGCGCCAACCGTGACGTCGAGAGTGAGCGGCTCGGCCAGCGCAACTGGCCGCAGGGCCACCACCGACATGGGCGGCCCGCTCCACACGCCAAGCGCCGGCCCGGCCGACTGCAAGCGGACGGCCGCGGCCGGGTCGAGGTCCACCAGCCGTTCCATGTATGCGGCCAGGCCGCGGCACTCGTCGGATGAATCCACCCGCAGGACGGTGATGGCCGGACCGACCGTCATGCCGGCGCAGGTTCGAGGAACTGTTCGAGCGCGCTGCGTTCGTCCTCGGTGAGCCGGGTCGGCCGGCGCTCCTGGATGTCGTACGGCACCATGACCGACGCCGCCCGTGCGCAAACTCGCCGCTCGCCGGAAAGGTCGTCGACGACCTCGTAGCCCAGGGTGAAAGAGGCGCGGCCGATTCGCTCGACCCAGGTCTCGATCAGGATCGGCTCGGTGCGGAACACGATCGGCAGCTTGTAGTCGATCTCGTGGCGCGCGACAACGACGCCGCGGGCCAGCCGGTCGATCCCCGATCGCAACGCATGGATTGCGAACATGTCCACTCGGGCCTCCTCGAGGTACTGGAGGTAGATGACGTTGTTCACGTGCCCATACGCGTCCATGTCGGACCAGCGCACACGACAGGCGTAGACGTGGCGACTCATCCTGGGATGCTCTCAGACAGACCGCTGACGGCGCTGCGCCGGTTGAGGGATCGGGCATCGAGCGATCATCTGGACGCCACGCGGCCATCGGATACATCAAAGCCAGTCAGAGGTCATTCATTGAGCGGAGCGCGACGCCCTGATCGTTCGAGATCTGCCACCGAAGGATTGATATCTGTTGGTGTTTGCGGGTTATGGCGAGATGCATTCGTGATGCGAACGTACCGTTTCCTATCATGTCGAAGCTCCTGAACCGGGTCCGTCGCGGCCGCACTCACAACGAGAACGGCTCCTCCGCGGCCGAGTACGGCCTGGTGATCACCGGCGTCGCCGCCATGAGCGTGACCCTGGTGTTCGCCGTCGGCAGCCTGACGGGTGGCGCCCTGGCCGACGCCTGCGACAAGTTGGATGGCAACTCGAACGGCACGTGCGAGACGGTGACGTCAGTACCGGCGCCGTCTTCTGTCCCGCCCCAGAACTAGGCGAACGCTTCGGCAACCCTCTGCACATCGCCCCAATGTCGGCCCGCGGTCGCGTGCGCTTGATCAGCCGCGGGTGAGTTTGCGGTACGTCGCCCGGTGCGGTCGCGCGGCATCCGGGCCGAGCCGCTCCACCTTGTTCTTCTCGTATGTCTCGAAGTTGCCCTCGAACCAGAACCACTGCGAGTCGCCCTCGTAGGCCAGGATGTGGGTGGCGACCCGGTCGAGGAACCAGCGGTCATGGGACACCACGACGGCACAGCCGGGAAACTCGAGCAGCGCGTTCTCCAGAGACGACAAGGTCTCGACATCGAGGTCGTTGGTCGGCTCGTCGAGCAGCAGCAGGTTGCCACCTTGCTTGAGCGTGAGGGCGAGGTTGAGCCGGTTGCGCTCCCCACCCGACAGCACGCCGGCGGGCTTCTGCTGGTCGGGGCCCTTGAAGCCGAATGCGCTGACGTAGGCCCGCGAGGGCATCTCGACGTTGCCGACCTTGATCCAGTCGAGCCCGTCGGAGACGACCTCCCACAAGCTCTTCCGCGGATCGATCCCGGCGCGACTCTGGTCGACATAGGAAATCTGGACAGTCTCCCCGACCTTGACGTCGCCGCTGTTCGGCTTCTCCTCCCCGATCAGCATCTTGAACAGGGTGGTCTTGCCGGCGCCGTTTGGACCGATGATGCCGACGATGCCGTTGCGCGGCAGCGTGAAGGACAGGTTCTCGATGAGCAGTCGATCGCCGAAGCCCTTGGTGAGGTTCTTTGTCTCGACGACGACGCTGCCCAGGCGAGGACCCGGTGGGATCTGGATCTCCTCGAAGTCGAGCTTGCGGGTCTTGTCCGCCTCTGAGGCCATCTCCTCGTAGCGCTGCAGCCGAGCCCTGCTCTTCGTCTGCCGGGCCTTGGCGCTGGAGCGCACCCACTCCAGTTCTTCCCTGAGTCGTTTGGCGCGCTTGGCGTCCTTCTGCCCCTCGACCTTCATCCGCGCGGCCTTGACCTCGAGGTAGGTCGAGTAGTTGCCCTCGTACGGGTAGGCCCGGCCGCGGTCGAGCTCGAGGATCCATTGGGCCACGTTGTCGAGGAAGTACCGGTCGTGCGTGACGGCAACCACCGTCCCGGCGTACTTCTCCAGATGCGACTCCAGCCATTGCACCGACTCGGCGTCCAAGTGGTTCGTTGGCTCATCGAGCAGCAGCAGGTCTGGCGCCTCCAGCAGCAAGCGGCACAACGCGACCCGCCGCTTCTCACCGCCCGAGAGCACGGCCACGTCCGCCTCTGGAGGCGGACAGCGCAGCGCGTCCATCGCCTGCTCCAGCTGCGCGTCGAGGTCCCAGGCCTGGCGGTGGTCGAGCTGCTCCTGCAGCTTGCCCATCTCGGTGAGCAGCGTGTCGTAGTCAGCCTCGGGGTCGGCCAGCTGCTCGGAGATCTCATTGAATCGATGGAGCAGCCGCATCGTCTCCGCCACGCCAAGCTCGACGTTCTCAAGCACGGTCTTGGTCTCGTCGAGCTGCGGCTCCTGCTCGAGCATCCCGACTGTGTAGCCCGGCGTCAGCGTGGCGTCCCCGTTTGACGGCTGGTCCAGGCCGGCCATGATGCGCAGCACGCTCGACTTGCCGGCGCCGTTCGGGCCGACCACACCGATCTTGGCGCCGGGCAGGAACGACAACGTGACATCGTCGAGAATCACCTTGTCGCCGTGCGCCTGGCGCGTCTTTCGCATCGTGTAGATGAACTCAGCCACGGGCCCAAGGGTACGGTGCGCTGCGCGGCTGCCCGACCACGTGCGCGGCGCCACAAGCCTCGATGTGCGCCTGGTCGCCCAGCGTCAGCCCGGAACGATCGGGCTACCAGTCGCGGACCGTCGGCGGCACCGTCTCGTGCGTCGCGGCGTCTGCGTCCAGGCGACCCTCGGTCGCCTCCTCGGTGCCCTCGGCCGGCGCGGGATCAACGGGACCAGCCGACACCTCGACCACGGTCTCGTTCATGAAGGACTCTGCGAGCTCCTTGAATGCGTCGTTGCGCTCTTCGGTCGGCTGGCTGTCCGGTGCCTTGCTCCGCACGAAGGAGGATGTCCCCTTGTTCATGTCGTGGCCGACCGCATACGCCTCGATCTCGTTGCTGACGCCACGGCCGTCCTCGTCCTCCCACTCGCGCTGCTTGAGCCGGCCATGGACGATCACCGGCTCACCGGTCGACAGCGAGCGACGAACGTTGTCGGCCATCTGCCGCCAGCACTGGACGGTATAGAAGTTGGTGTCCGTGTCGGCCCAGCCGCCCTTCGCCCGGTCGTAGCGCCGCGTGGTCGAGGCCACCCGGAAGGACGCGGCGGTATGTCCGTTCGCGGTGATCCGGGTGCGCACTTCGGATGCGACGTTGCCGATGACGGTCGTGATGTTCTCGTACACGCACTCCCCCTGACGGTGTGGCCCGTCGGCCCGGCGCCGGCGTCCACCAGGACCTTGACGCTGCCGACTGGCGCTGCGCCAGGGGCGGCGAATGTCCTGTGGATACACCCCGATGCTCGGCACACTGTGGATGCAATGGACCCCGTTCTGCTCGCGACGACCTTGATCGTGGTGTTCGGCGTGGCCGGCCAGTTCGTGGGCCGGCTCGCGGGCGTGCCGAGCCTGCTCGTTCTGCTCGCCTTCGGCGCCGTGCTCGGTCCAGGCCTCGGCTGGCTCGACCCGTCGGAGGCCTACGGCCAGGACGTGGTGCTCACACTCGCCTCGCTCGGAGTCGGCCTGCTGCTGTTCGAGGGTGGGCTTCAGTTGCGATGGTCGGAGCTGCACGCAGAGATCCGACGTCCCCTTGTCCTGCTGATCACGCTCGGGGTCCTGCTCACCGTGGTCGCCGGCAGTGCGCTCTGCCTCTGGGTACTGGACGTCAGCACGACGCAGGCCCTGCTGCTGGGTGCCATCCTGTCCGTGAGTGGGCCAACGGTGGTCGGACCGCTGCTCCGGGCATCGAAGCCCCGGGAGCCGGCCGGCATGCTGCTCCGCTGGGAGAGCATCCTCATCGACCCGATCGGCGCCATGCTCAGTGTGACGGTCCTGTCCGTGTGGTTCGTCGTCGACGAAGCACACGGCATCGTCGGGTTCCTTCTCGCATCGGTCGGCGGCGTCTCGATCGGATTCGCATGCGCCGCCGCCCTCGTCCTGCTGCTTCGCGTCGGAACCCCGGACGACCTCGAGGTCGCGATCATCCTCGCCACAGCAATCGGGGCGTATGCGCTCGGTGAGTGGTGGCACAGCGAGGCCGGACTCTTCGCCACCACAACGCTGGGCCTGATCCTGGCTAACCAGCGGGTGGTCGGGGTCCAGGCCGCGGAGGTGTTCAGCGGGGTGATCAGCGTCCTCGTCATCGGAGCGCTGTTCATCACGCTGGTCTCCGAGGTCGACCTCAGCGCCATTGGTGACCTCGTACCGGAGATCGTGATCATCTGCGCTGGCCTGCTCGTCACCCGCCAGGTCGTGGTGCACGTCTGCACCGCCCGCGGCACGATCGACGAAACGCAGCGGCTCTTCATGGGACTGATGGGGCCTCGCGGGGTGGTCGCGGCGGCGACTGCGGCGTCCTTCTCACTCACTCTCGACGACCGCGACCTTGGCTTTCCCGAACTGGTCGCGGTCACGTACGGCGTCATCATCGGCATGGGCGTGTTGGCCTGCTTGACGATTCCGGCCGCCGGTTGGCTCCGCGTCCGACGCCCCCAGCGCCACGGCCTGCTGATGATTGGCTCGGAGGACTGGACGGCGCAGCTTGCCTCGGCGATCGCCGCAACCGGCGTCACCGTGTACCTCTTGGCGCCTGGGCGGGAGGACATCGATGAGGTGGAGCACGTCCGCCTCCAGCCAAGCACGATGGAGGAACTGTCGACGGCACCGCTCGTCGACGAGGTCGAGTACTGCCTCATCGGTCTCGGATCGATCGAGATGCGCGGCTACGCCTGGACGCTGACGTCGGAACGGATCGGGCGTCGACGCTGTCTGGTCATCCCGAAGCCGGGTCTGACTCCGCCGGGTGTGACCACGATCTGGCGCGACATCCCAGCAGACGCGTTTCGATCGTCGTCGTTCGTTGCCCGCCGCGCCGGGCACCACGACGAGCCCACACTCGGCGAGATCCGTCTCGTCCGCGTCGGTCACGATGGCAGCCTCGACTTCGACCCCTACCGCCCGAGCGATCATGATGCAGACGGCTGGCTCGTCGTCGCCCGGGCGCGTGTCGGTGTGAGAATGTCCGGGGCTGATCCCCTGCAACGTCCCCAAGCTCCGCGCCCGTAGCTCAGCGGATAGAGCAACCGCCTTCTAAGCGGCAGGTCGCAGGTTCGATCCCTGCCGGGCGCGCAAAGCCGGTCATCACATCGGTTCGACCCGGTGGCCTCCATGCTCAACCTAGACTCGGGGCGTGAACGACCGGCTGGTGTGGATCGACTGCGAGATGACAGGGCTCGATCTCGCGCGCGATGCACTGGTCGAGGTCGCGGTCCTGGTCACCGATTCCGAGCTCAACGTGCTCGGAGATGGCGTCGATGTCGTGATCAGGCCGCCGGCGCAGGCCGTCGAGCAGATGGTTGAAGTGGTCCGCGTCATGCACACCGCCAGCGGTCTGCTCGACGCGCTCGACTCCGGGATCACGCTGTCCGAGGCCGAGCAGCGGATCATGGCCTACATCACCGCATGGGCGCCCGAGGTCCGCAAGGCGCCGCTGTGCGGCAACTCCGTACACACAGACCGTGGCTTCATCGCCCGCGACATGCCGTTGCTCGACGACCATCTGCACTACCGCATCGTCGACGTGTCCTCGATCAAGGAACTCGCCCGCCGCTGGTACCCGCGGATCTACTTCAACGCGCCCACCAAGCACGGTGGCCATCGTGCGCTCGCCGACATCCGGGAGAGCATCCAAGAGCTGAAGTACTACCGGGCAGCCATGTTCGTCGAACCCCCAGGCCCGGACACCGACACAGCACGAGCGCTCGCGACGTCGTTCACCCTGGATGACGCGACGGCTCCCCGGGATCCTCCCGTATGATTCTCCCGCCGTGCGAACGGCGATGGTGGGTGTAGCTCAGCTGGTAGAGCATCTGGTTGTGGTCCAGAGGGCCGCGGGTTCAAGTCCCGTCACTCACCCCATTCGCTGAGACCTCCGACCGACCCGGTCAGGGGTCTTTCGTCTGCGTCGCCGCCTCTCCCCTCACCGCGGTCGCACGCGGCCGTGACCTGCCCAGATCGAGGTTCCACGGTGGAGCCGCCTGCACGGGCTACCCTGGGAGAGCCCTCATCGGTGACCTGCCCAGGGGCAACGGAGGACTCTGCCTTGCCCCACCGCCGCATGACCGCTGCCGCGCTGACGAGGGCAAACACGACCAGGAACCGAGCCGTCGCGCTCGCCGCGGCCATCTCGCTCGCCGTGGTCGTTGCGGCGTGCTCGGGGATCACCGCCGGCAGCGACCCCACCACCGACGTCATGGCAACGATGTCGGCGACGCCGACCGATGCGGCGTCCCCGAGCCCGGCACTCACACCCACCCCGATACCCACGCCGACCCCGACCCCGGCACCAGTCGCGACTTTCGGCGCCGCGACGGCAGAGACCCAGATCGAGCGGACGGCTCGGATCACCGGTTCGATCTCGCCGAAGTCGGTCGTTGCCTCCCACACCGGCTACGTGGTCGCGCAGAACATGATGTACACGCACACGGTCACCGTGTACGACCGCAACCACCAGTTGGTCGCGACGATCCCCGATTCGGTCGATCTGGCCTCGCTGGGCTATCCCGAACACGCGGGTACCACGAAAGGCGCACCGGTCGAGGCCGCGTTCTCCCCGGATGGCCAGACCGCATGGATCTCCAACTACTCGATGTACGGCAATGGGTTCGGGCCAGAGGGCAGCGATACGTGCTCACCGAGGTCCGGGTACGACAACTCGTTCCTCTACAAGGTCGACATGGCGAGCATGACCGTCAGCGCGGCCGCCCAGGTCGGCGCGGTGCCAAAGTACGTTGCGGTCACCCCTGACGGCCGAACGGTCCTGGTCAGCAACTGGTGCTCGTACTCGCTGTCGATCGTCGATGCTGCCACCAGTCGGCAAACCTCGGAGATCCCGCTGCGGGCGTACCCCCGAGGAATCGTGGTCGACCCGACGTCACGGTTTGCCTACGTCGCCGCGATGGGCACCACGTCGGTGGCCAAGGTGGATCTCGCCACCCAGCAGGTGACCTGGTTCGACGGGATCGGCAGCGGGCCGCGCCACCTCGTGCTGTCCGCTGACGGTTCGACTCTGTATGTCACGCTGAACAGCGCCGGGTTGGTCGCCAAGGTCGACGCCGCCACCGGCCACGTCGTGCAGAGGGTCTCGACCGGTCAGCAGCCCCGCTCGATGGCGATCTCGGGCGACGGCCAGTCGCTGTTCGTCGTCAACTACAACTCAAGCACGGTGACCAAGTTGCGGACCGCCGACATGGCCGTCATCCAGTCGCTGCCGACGGACTACCACCCGATCGGCGTCACGTATGACAACGGCACCGGCGAGATTTGGGTGGCCTGCTACGGCGGGTCGATCATCGTTTATCGCCAGCTGGTCTAGCCCAGTTCGCAACCGCCACAACAGGGACATCACGAACGGGGACACGAGGGCTTGCGGATCCTTCGCCGCATCCGGGTAGGCATAACCTGTCGCGCAGGCAGTGATGACCACGGGATTCTCCAGACTACGTACCCCGATGGTCGTCGATCACCGCTTGGGCGCCGTCGTGACCTTCCCATCGATGACACACGAGCTCCGGAGCCGTTGACCGCGGATCGGCAGCCGACGGCTCGACCCGCCGCGGTGGTGCTTGAGGTGGAGCGTCGACCGGGCAGTGTTCTGGTGATCCGTCATCACGAGGTGGGCTCGTCGCACGAGCTGGCAAATCTCAGAGATCACGAGGGCGAAACGCCCTGGACGCAGCGCATCCGGACGTTGTGAAGGCGTCGCTAGCCATCGAGGACCAGGACTACGCGATCCGAGCGTTGCGCACGTTGGCCTCGCTGGTCTGTTCGGCGCCGTCACCCGCTGATCCAAGAAACTCGTGCGTACCAACGGGTTTCGTGAGGTCGATCGGGCGGTACCCCTTCCGTGACAAGATGGCCTAGCGGAAGGAGTTCGGCCATGGGTGCCGAGGACAAGGTCAAGAACAAGGTCGAAGAGATGACCGGCAAGGTCAAGGAGACGACCGGTCGAGCCACCGACGACGAGAGTCTGGAGCACGAAGGACGCGTCGATCAGTCCAAGGCCGACATCAAGCAGGCCGCGGAGAAGGTCAAGGACGCGTTCAAGAACTGATCGGTCCGTGATGGGAAGGCCTCGCCGGTCGGCGGGGCCTTCCCATCTCGTCGCCTACCCAAATGTTTCAACCCAAAAATTCAACCTAGGGGCAAGATCAGCCTTCCTCTTGGTCGTCCACGTCCTCCGTCTGTTGCTGGACGCCGGCCGGGTCCACCGGGCCGTCCGACCGATGGGTTGCCGGGTCGCCGGGGTAGGCGCTCTCGTCGCTGTCGATTGGCAGCGGCGTCGTCCGATCGTCGGGTGGCAGGTCTGTCGGTGGCTCGATCTCGCTCACGGCCGCGGCCTACCCTCCGCGAGCGAGCCGCAATCACTCCGCGCCCGGGATGTTCCCTGGGCTCGCGACGTCGGGCGGAGGGTCACGGCCCGTCGGCTTCGGACGATTACCGCGATCAAGTTGATGATCGCCTGATGCATGTTCGCGGTCGCCGTCGGCGCACGACCAGGGCGGCGCCGAGCCACGTGAGGCCACCTCTACGCTCACCTCATGACCCCGCCCAACACCCGGTTGCGGATCGACATCTCGCCGGAGGCTGAGGTCGGCGTGTATGCGAACTTCGTATCGATCTGGCACGACGCCGACACCTTCACCCTAGATTTCGTGGCCGTGACCAGGCAGCCGACTCCAACCGAGGACACGGCCACCGGTCAGGCCATCCTCGATGTGCCGGCGCGCGTGGTCAGTAGGGTGCGGGTGCCGCCGTCCCAAGTCTTCGAGATCATGAAGGCGCTCGAGCAACAGCTGACCGCCTTCGAGCGCGAACGTGCCAAGCCCCCCAGCGGTTGACAGGTGGTTGACAACAGATGCCAGCGGGTACCCAAACGGCCCGGTGGCACCAATACCAACGAGGAGGACCCATGTCCACGACCGAACCGACCCCGGAGCACGGACCGGCCGACGGCGACGCCGGCGGTGTGCCTGGTGAGCCCGACGTTGGCGCCGACGGTGGCGCCGCCCGCGGCGCCGACGGTGGCGCCGACGGCGGTGCGGACGGTGGCGCGGACGGTGGCGCCGACAGTGGCGCTTGAACCAATACAGCCAACCGCATGACCGATGCTTCGACGTCGCGCCGGGCCCAGACGGGCCCGGCGCTGACGTTCCTGACCGGGCTCGATCTGACGCGCTTCCAGGCCGAGGTCTGGTCCCGGCGGCCGCTGCTGATCGCGGCCGCGGAACGTGCAGTCAGCACGCCGATCTTCTCCCTCGACGACGCCGACGACCTGCTCTCGACCCGCGGCCTGCGCACCCCGTTCTTGCGCATCGCGAAGGACGGTCAGCTGCTCCCAACGCGGCGCTTCGTCGGCAGTGGCGGCGCCGGTGCTCGCGTCGCCGACCAGGTCGTCGACGAGCGGGTGCTCGAGGAGTTCACCGCGGGCTCGACGCTGGTCTTCCAAGGTCTGCACCGGGTCTGGCCACCACTGCAAGACCTGGCCGGCCGGCTGGCCGACGAGCTCGGGCACCCCGTCCAGGTCAACGCATACCTGACCCCGTCGTCGTCGCGCGGCTTCTCTGCGCACTACGACACCCACGACGTGTTCGTGGTACAGGTGGCCGGGCACAAGTCGTGGCGTTGCTTCGCTCCCCTGATCGACGCCCCACTGCCGGCACAGGAGTGGACGACGGTGCGCGAGCAGGTGACCGAGCGAGCCACCGGCACCGCCGAACTGACAGCAACTCTTGGGCCCGGAGACTGCCTGTACCTTCCCCGGGGCTGGGTGCACGAGGCGGCTGCACTGGGTGGGATCTCGTTGCACTTGACCTTCGGCGTCCATCCGCTGTCCCGCGCCGACCTCGTACGGCACGCGGTCGACGCCGTGCTGCAGCGCAACCCTGAGCTGCGTCGCTCGCTGCCGGCCGGCATCGAGGTCGCGGACCCAGCCCAGCTCAGGCCGGATTTCGACACCGCACTCGTCGAGCTCACCAAGTCGTTGGACGAACTCGACCCGGCCGACCTGGTCCACTCTCTCGAGGTGCAGCGCTGGGCCGACGTCCGGCCCGCTCCGCTGCGCCCCGTGCGTCAGGCGGGGCTGGCCGCCACGTTGACACCAGACGCTGTCCTCATCGTCCGTCCTGGGAGTCATCCGCGGCTGCATGTCGATGGTGACGTGCCGATTGTGCGGGTCGGTGACGCCGTGGTCCCGCTGCCGCATACGGATGTCGCCATCCTGACGAGACTTCTCCGCGGCGGGTCAGCATCGGTCAGGGAGTTTGCCTCAGATCCCGACGAGGCGCTCGAGGCGGCCCGCACCCTGCTGGTGGTGGGCATCCTGGTCGAGTCCACGTGACGGCTGACCTCCTGGGTGAGCCGGACCCCCGCTCCGAGCCATGGCGGTGCTCGGTCGCTGCCCGGGCGCGCGGAGACTCGATGATCGCGACCGCCGCCCCTGCGCTGCGCTGGCTGCTGGTCGAGGATCCGGGCCCCTGGGGTCCCGACGCACACCCGACCGGCACCATCGCGCGCGGCGTCGCGGGCGAGCTGCGTCGGCAAGCCACAGCCCAGAACGCCCGCCTGGTTTTGATCCGGCGCCACGAGAGCCTGCACGCGGCGCACGAGCCTGGTCCGCGTCGGTATGCGTGGGGGACGTGCACGCCCGGGGCGACCGCGACGAGGTGGCACCGGGCCAGGACCGACAACGACCTGTCCGCAATCGCGGATCCGCGGGATGCGCCAAGCATCGAGGGCCCGTCCACCATCTACCTGACCTGCACTCAGGGACGCCACGACGTCTGTTGCGCATTGTGGGGCCGGCCGATCGCGCGTCAGCTCGCGGCGTTGCGGCCGGACGCGTCGTTCGAGTGCTCGCACATGGGCGGTGACCGCTTCGCCGCGAACGTTGTGGTTCTGCCGTGGGGACTGGTCTATGGGCAGGTCGAGCTCGGCGACGTCGACCTCGTGGTCGAGGAGACCGAGGCCGAACGCATGGTCCCGCGGCTGCTCCGCGGCCGCAGCTGGTATGCGAGCCCCATCCAGGCCGCCCTTATTCATCTGGCGCAGACCACCCTCGACAGGCGCATCGACGCCTGGACCCCGGTCGCGCACGAGCGATCCGACGACGTCTGGGTGATCCGCCTGGAGTCCCCCGAAGGGCGAGCGCACGTCGTCGAGGTCGTCGAGCGGCACCGGATGGTCGAGTTCCCGCTGACCTGTGCCGGTCACACGCCGTCTCGGCTCCGGACGTTCGAAGTCCTCGACTCGCGCTGAGGGCCCGTGACCGACATCACGCCGGTCGGGGCGCGTTTGTACAGGCTCGGGTTCGGTGACGACGCTGGACCTTTGCTAATCTCTGCGTCGCAGTTGGCGCCGCTAGCTCAACTGGCAGAGCAGCGGACTCTTAATCCGCGGGTTCGGGGTTCGAGTCCCTGGCGGCGCACTAGTCCCCACGAAATGGCACGAAGCGGGAACACCCGGCATACGAACCTCCGATTATCGGAGTCCTCCGTCCGCACTTGGGCGGCCTCGGCCCGCGGATTCGTGGAAGTTCGAAGTCCGCTGTCGAGCATTCCTCAGTCGCGAAGGCGCGCCTCACCTGCGCTTACGCCGCGCGACACGCTGACGAGCAGTGAGAGCATCCGGCGCCTGTGGCATCCCGTGACTGACAGCGACTGAGAGCGTCGCCGACCACGACCCGTCGCTTGATCAACCGCGTGCGGCAGTCGATGGCCAGTGCCAGCTGTATATCTCTGTTCGATCGTCTATATACCGTGGGGTGACGAAGCACCTGGTGGACATCGACGAAACCGCGCTGGCAGCCGCCCGTGCCGAGCT
>JBEVHX010000033.1:0-8048 GCA_040510995.1 Candidatus Nanopelagicales bacterium | reverse complement strand
GGGCGGGACGCCGGTCGCAACGGCGATGGCTGCGTTGGCCCGCAGGTGACGCCACTCCCCGTGTACGGGCATGACATTGCGCGGGCCGACGATGTTGTAGCAGTAGGTCAGCTCACCGGCTGCGGCATGCCCGCTGACGTGCACCAGCGCATTCCCCTGGTGCACCACCCGAGCGCCCTGGCGGGTCAGCCCGTTGATGACCCGGAACACGGCGTTCTCGTTGCCCGGGACCATCGACGACGCCAGGATCACCGTGTCGCCCTCCCCCACCCGGATCCGGTGGTCGCGGTTGGCGATGCGCGACAAGGCTGCCATCGGCTCTCCCTGCGACCCGGTGCACAGCAAGACGACCTGGTCGTCGAGCAGGTCGTCGATCTGGTCGACGTCAACCACCAGACCGGGCTCGATTCGGAGGTAGCCGAGGTCCCGCGCAACTCCCATGTTGCGCACCATCGACCGGCCCACCAGCGCGACCTTGCGCCGGTGCCGAGCCGCCGCGTCAAGGACCTGCTGGACCCGATGGACGTGCGAGGCGAAGCACGCGACGACCACGCGCCGGCGGGCCTCGGCGAACACCCGGTCGAGCACGGGCTCGATCTCGCGCTCTGTGCGCACGAAGCCCGGTACCTCGGCGTTGGTCGAGTCGACGAGGAAGAGATCGACTCCGGCCACACCGAGTCGCGCGAATGACCGCAGGTCGGTGATGCGACCATCCAGCGGCAACTGGTCCATCTTGAAGTCACCGGTATGCAGCACGACTCCGGCTGCCGTCGTGATCGCGACCGCCAGTGCATCGGGGATCGAGTGGTTGACCGCCACGAACTCGCAACCGAATGGACCGATCTGCTCGACCTGGCCTTCGCGGACTTCGAGGGTGTACGGGGTGATCCTGTGCTCGCGCAGCTTGGCCTCGATGAAGGCGAGAGTCAGCCGCGAGCCGATCAGCGGGATGTCCGGCTTCTCGCGCAGCAGGTAGGGGACGGCGCCGATGTGGTCCTCGTGGGCGTGGGTCAGCACCACGCCGTCGATGTCGTCCAGCCGGTCCCGGATGTACTCGAAGTCCGGCAGGATCAGGTCGACACCAGGTTGGTGATCCTCCGGGAACAGCACGCCGCAGTCCACGATGAGCAGTCGGCCGGCGTGCTCGAAGACCGTCATGTTGCGGCCGATCTCGCCGATGCCGCCCAGCGGGACGACCCGCAGCCCGTTGGCCGGCAGGGCGGGTGGCAGGCCGAACTCGGGGTGCGGGTGACTCACAGGTCGAAACCACCGGCCCGCAGGTCGGCCCGCAGCTGTTCGCGCTCGGGGTCGGTGGCTGCCGGGAGTGGCATACGAGGCGATCCACCACCGGCTCGGCCGAGCAGGTCGAGTCCAGCCTTCACCATGATCACGCCCTGGGTCCGGGTCATCACCCCGGTGGTGACCGGCACCAGCCCGTCGTTGATCTCGCGCGCCTTGGTCACCTCACCGGAGAGGTAGGCCTCGATACACGCGGCGATCCGGTCCGCGACCAGGTGAGCGGTCACGCTGACGACCCCGACTGCGCCGACCGCAAGCAGCGGCAGCGTCAGCGCGTCGTCCCCGGAGTAGTAAGCGAGGTCGCAGGCGTGCATGACCTGCTGGGCCGCGAACGGGTCCGCCTTGGCGTCCTTGTTGGCCACGATCCGGGGATGCTCGGACAGCCGGGTCAAGGTCTCGGTCGCGATAGCCGTCCCGGTTCGACCGGGAATGTCGTAGAGCATGACCTGCAGGCCGGTCGAGTCGGCGACCGCGCGGAAGTGCGCGAGCAGCCCGGACTGCGGCGGCTTGTTGTAGTACGGCGTGACGACGAGCAGCGCATGCGCGCCCGCCTTCTCGGCCTGACGTGCGAGCTCGATCGTGTGGTGAGTGTCGTTGGTACCGACGCCGGCGAGCACGTGCGCCCGGTCGCCGACCGCCTCCAGCACCGCTGTGATCAGCGCGGCCTTCTCGACATCCGACGTGGTCGGCGACTCACCGGTAGTGCCGTTGAGCACGAGCCCGTCGCAGCCGAGCTCGACCAGGTCGGTCGCCAGCCGCTGGGCCGCGTTGAGGTCGAGCGAGCCGGCCGCGGCAAAGGGGGTGACCATCGCCGTCAGGACTCGGCCGAATGGGACGCCGGGTTGCGCGGTCGGAGCCATGTGCTCGAGGCTACCGGGCCGGCCGGCGCGGCCGGCTACGGCGCGACCCGACCGTTCGCGACGAAGGCCGCGTGGGTGATCGGCATCAGCCGGGCGAACTCCTCCTCGTACCGCTCGGCCACCATCTCAATCTCCCGCTGCGGGTAGCTCGGGAAGCGCGAGTCGTCGTTCCTGCGCCGCAGTGACAGGAAGTTCATCAACGCCCGGGCGTTCATCGTCACGTAGGCCGAGGAGTAGATCGACAGGGGCAGCACCATCCGGGCCACCTCGCGCGCCACCCCGGCGTCCAGCATTCGCAGGTACTCCGCATACGCGAGCTCGACGGCCCGGCGCATCGACTCGTCGGTGATCTTGGCCTGCTCAGCGGTGCCGTCCACGAACTCGTACGCACCTGGCTTGCCGATCTGGACGAGCTTGCGGTCCGGACCGGGGACGTAGAAGACCGGCCGCAGGACGCGGTAGCGGCCGCTCTCCTCGTTGTAGGAGGTCATCCGGTGCCGCATGTGCTCCCGCCAGACGAAGATCGGCGCGTGCGCGTAAAACGTGAACACGGAGTGCTCGAACGGGGATCCGTGGCGATCGCGCATGAGGAAGCGGATCAGTCCCGCTGACCCGCTGGCGTCGGCCTCGACGTCGGCCAGCGACTGCTCGCCTTTCGTCGAGACCCTGGCCGCGAAGACGACGTCGGCATCCGACGCACTCGACTTGACCAGCTCGACGGCCACGTCGCTGCGGAACTCGATCTCGTGCACGGGGGCTTCGTCTCGCGTCACGCCTGCGAGGCTAGTCGCCGGGTCGGACCGTGGCCGCCCGCAACGCGGTCCACCCTTCTTTCCGAACGTGCACGTTCGCGAGGACGGCCGGCGCGGCTCGTCGGTGACGTACGCCAGGATGTCCAGATGCGTCCCCCCGCCGCAGTCGTGAGCGTGCGCCCGGCTCGCGTCGACGAAGCGCCCGCTGTCGCCGCCGTTCAGGTCGCGGCCTGGCGCGCCGACCACGTGCTGGCTGACGCCCGACTCGACATGCTGGACCTCGCCGACCTCACCGCGACGTGGGACCTGGCTGTCCGGGCGGCGCCCAGTCCACGGCACCGCGTGCTGGTCGCGCTCGAGGGCGAGCAGGTATGCGGTATGGCCGCGATGGCGCCCAGCGACGACCCGGACGCCGACCCAGACCACGAGGCCGAGCTCCTGACCCTGCACGTCGACCCAGAGCACCGCGCCAGCGGTCACGGTTCGCGACTGGTGGCGGCAGCCGCCGAGATCGCGCGGTCCGACGGCTTCTCGATGCTGGCCCACTGGGTCGTCTCCGACGACGACCGCACCCGGCTGTTTTTCACCGAGCACGGATTCGGCCCCGACGGCGCCTACCGCGAGCTCGATCTGGACGGTGACGGCAGCGTCGTGGTTCGCCAGGTCAGGCTGCATACATCACTTGAAGAGGAGCGCGCATGAGGTTCGCCGGCTTCCCGCCGGAAGCGATCGAGTTTTATGAGCGGCTCGAGGTCGAGAACACCAAGGACTTCTGGCTCGCGCACAAACACGTCTGGGAGGCGGCGATCCGCGACCCGATGGACGCCCTGATGGAGGAGCTGCGCGAGGAGTTCGGCGAGGCGAAGGTCTTTCGCCCCTACCGTGATGTGCGCTTCAGCAAGGACAAGTCGCCCTACAAGACCTACCAGGGCGGCTTCGCGGCAACCGCCGGTGGCATGGGCTACTACACGCAGGTCAGCGCAGACGGGCTGCTGACCGCGGCCGGCTTTCACGAGCACTCCCCCGACCAAGTGGAGCGCTACCGAGCAGCAGTGCTCGACGACACGACCGGCGCCGAGCTCGCAACGATGACGCAGGCGCTGGTGAAGAAGGGCTTCGAGCTGGGTGGTGACGTGATGAGGACCCGGCCGCGCGGAGTGGACGCCGACCACCCGCGGATCGAGCTGTTGCGCCACCGCTCGCTGACCCCGTGGCGCACGCTCAAACCGGGGACCACGCTGCACTCCCGGAAGTCCTTCACACGGGTGCGCGACGACTGGCGTGCGCTACGCCCGCTCAACGAGTGGGTCGAGCATCATGTGGGACCGGCCCGCGAGGAGCGCCGCCGTTGAGCGCTGAGTCGGTGTCGGCGGACTGGCTTGCGGCCCGCCGCGAGGTCGCGCGGGACGCGTTGTCCCTCGGCCTCGCCGTCGGCACCTATGGCATCAGCTTCGGGGCCCTGGCGACGACGGCTGGGCTCTCGGTGCTCCAGGCGTGCGCACTGTCGGTGCTCACCTTTACCGGCGGCTCGCAGTTCGCGCTCGTCGGAGTGCTCGGGGCGGGCGGGTCGGGTGTGTCTGGCACGCTGACCGCGCTGCTGCTCGGTACGCGCAACACGCTGTATGGGCTGCGGATCGCCCCCGTCCTGCAGGTTCGGGGCTTGCGAAAGGCGGTGGCCGCGCACCTCGTCATCGACGAGTCGACCGCGATGACGATCGCCCAGGACAGCACCGCGCACGACGGACGTGCGGCGCGGTTGGCGTTCTGGCTCACCGGCGTGACGATCTTCGTCTGGTGGAACACCATGACCCTCGTCGGCGCCGTGGGTGCAGCCGCCTTGGGGAATCCGGAGGACTTCGGGCTGGACGCGGCTGTGGGCGCGGCGTTCCTGGCCTTGGTCTGGCCGCAGCTGCGCGTCCGCGGCGGCTGGCTCGTGGCGGCCGTCGCCGCAGCGGTCGCACTGCTGCTCACGCCGTGGCTGACCCCAGGCCTGCCCGTGCTGGTCGCGGGCGTCGTCGGCGTGGCTGCTGGACTCGCGGTCGGACCGACGGAGGACTGATGATCTGGGCGGCGGTGCTGGCCACGTCCGTGGGGTCGTACCTGCTGAAACTCGGCGGCCTCTCGGTTCCAGGACATGTGCTGGAGAGGCCGCTCGTGCGCCGGATCGCGATCCTCATGCCGATCGCGCTGCTCGTCGCGCTCGCGGCGGTGCAGACCTTCGCATCGGGCATGTCCGTCGTCCTGGACGCGCGGGCTGCTGGACTCGCGTTTGCCGTGGTTGCCCTGATGCTGCGGGCAAACTTCCTCATCGTGATCTTCGGCGCCGCAGCCCTCGCCGCCGGAGTCCGCGCCCTCAGCTAGGCGCGACTCACCCCATGACTCGGATCCGGTCAGGGGGTGGCGCGGTAGCGGGTGATGGCCTGGCGGAGGGCCTCGCGGCCGCGCCGGGTGTCACCGGCGTCGCCGTAGGCGACCGCGAGGCGATACCACGCGCGCCAGTCGTCGGGGGCAGCCTCGACCTCGGCCCGGCGGCGGTCGAACACCACGTCGGCGGCGGCAAGGTCGGCCCGACCCGACGGCCGGCGGGGCAACGGGTCGGACGGCAGCCCGCCCTCGGCCTCGAGCACCCGGCCCAGCTCTTGGGCCACGAACCCGAGTCGCAGCTCACGCCACACCAGGACTACACCCACCACTGGGAGCAGCAGCACTCCCAGACCGAGGAGCACGAAGGCCGGTCGGCCGTCGGCGATCAACACGACACCGCGCCAGCCGATGAACGCGACGTAGAGCAGGACCAGGGCGACGAGGACGTATGCGACCCGCCGCGCAGTCACGACCGGTCGAGCTCGAGGAACGCGTCGAGGCCGACGGTGAGTCCGGGTTGCGCAGCGACGGAACGGACCCCGAGCAGGACTCCGGGCATGAACGACGACCGGTCAAGCGAGTCGTGCCGGATCGTCAGTGTCTCCCCCGGCCCGCCGAGCAGCACCTCCTGGTGCGCGACCAGTCCGCGCGCCCGAACGGAGTGCACGGGGATACCGTCCACGACCGCGCCACGAGCGCCGTCCAACGACGATGTCGTCGCGTCCGGCGCCGGTCCGACCCCTGCCGCTGCCCTGGCAGCGGCCACCGCAGAGGCGGTGTGCCGAGCGGTGCCGGAGGGTGCATCCACTTTGTTCGGGTGGTGCAGCTCCACGATCTCGACCGATTCGAAGAGCGGCGCGGCCTGTGCCGCGAAGCGCATCATGAGCACCGCGCCGATGCCGAAGTTCGGCGCGATCAGCACGCCGACGCCGGGTGCCCGATCCACCCAGGCCCGCACCTGGGCGAGTCGCCCGTTGTCAAAGCCCGTCGTACCGACGACAGCATGGATGCCGTGTTCGACCAAGAACTCGAGGGTGGGCATGACGGCATCCGGGGTCGTGAAGTCGACGGCCACCTGGACACCGGCGTCGACCAACGCCGACAACGGGTCGCCCACGTCCACGGCCGCGACCAGCTCGAGGTCGTCGGCTGCCTCGACGGAGCGGCAGACCTCGGAGCCCATCCGGCCCTTCGCACCCACGACCCCGACCTTGGTCTGCGTCATGGGTCGATCCTTTCGCACCCGCCTCAGGCGACGGCGGCGGCCAGCCGATCAGCATTGTCGAACGGCCCGATCACGGCCAGAGTCGGGGTCGCGCTGAGCACCTCGCGGGCGACGCTGCGCACGTCGTCCGGGTTCACCGCGTCGATGCGCGCGATCACCTCGTCGACGCCGAGCAGCACGCCGTGCACCAGCTCCGCCTTGCCGAGCCTGGTCATCCGGGAGCCGGTGTCCTCGAGGTTGAGCACGATGGAGCCGCGCATCTGCCCCTTGCCCCGGGTGACCTCGTCGTCGGTCAGGCCGTGGTCGACCACCTTCTGCAGCTCGACCCGGGTCAGCGCGAGCACCTCTGGGGCCTTGGCCGGCAGGCAGCCGGCATACACCCCGAAGAGGCCGGAACCCGCGTACAGGCTGCTGTAGGAGTAGACGGAGTACGCCAGCCCACGCTTCTCGCGGATTTCCTGGAACAGCCGCGAGCTCATGCCACCGCCGAGGGCGTTGTTGAGCACCCCGAGGGCGAAGCGACGGTCGTCAGTGCGGGACAACGCCGGCATGCCGAGCACCATGTTCGCTTGCTCGATCGGTCTCGTCACGAGCTCCAGTGAGCCGGTGCGGTATGCAGACCGGCCGGCCCGCCGCGGCAACCGCGGTTCACCGTCCCCAACCAGCAGAGGCTTGAAGGCGCGCTTGACCATCCGGACGACGGCGGCGTGCTGGACGTTGCCAGCGGCGGCGATGACGAGGTTGTCGGGCTGGTAGTGCCGCCGGAAGTAGGACCAGATGGTGCGCCGCGACAGCCGCTGGATCGAGGCCACAGTCCCAAGGATTGGCCGACCCAGCGGACCGTCGCCGTACATGCCGCGGGCAAGTGCCTCGTGCACGGCGTCCGACGGGTCGTCCTCGTGCATCGCGATCTCGTCGAGGATCACGCTGCGCTCGCTGTCGACGTCGGTCGGGTTGACGAGCGACGAGGTCACCATGTCCGAGAGCACGTCCATGGCCAGCGCCACGTCGGAGTCCAGCACCCGTGCGTAGAAGCAGGTGTACTCCTTCGTGGTGAAGGCGTTGATCTCACCGCCGACTGCGTCGATTGCCGCGGTGATCGAGAACGCGTCCCGGCGCGCTGTGCCCTTGAAGAGCAGGTGCTCGAGGTAGTGCGAGCAGCCGGCTTGTGCAATCGACTCGTCGCGCGACCCGATGCCGGCCCAAATGCCGATGCTCGCCGAGCGGACGGTCGGGAGCGACTCGGTGATCACACGCAGGCCACCGGGCAGCACCGTGCGGCGCACCAACCCGCCGTCAGCCTCGGACAGCAGCGTCCGGGTCGACCCCGGACGCTGCTGCGGGAGCGCCCGCGACCGTGTCACTCGGCGTCGGCCGCAGGAGCGATCTCAGAACGCGCGTCGGCGGCGCCTTCATCAACAACCGGGACCAGCGACAGCTTGCCCCGCTGGTCTATCTCCGCGATCTCCACCTGGACCTTCTGTCCGACCTGGACGACGTCCTCGACGTTCTCGACCCGCTTGCCGCCGGCGATCTTGCGCAGCTGCG
>JBEVHX010000032.1:0-30311 GCA_040510995.1 Candidatus Nanopelagicales bacterium | reverse complement strand
GTCGACAACGTGCTGGCGACTTCGACCTTGTCGGTGACTGCTGACGACCGCGTGCTCATCGTGCTCCCGATGTTCCACATCTACACACTCGGCGGAACGCTGGCCATGGTGGCCGCGCAGGCGGCGACGGCGGTCATCGAGCGCCGGTTCGACTCCTACCGGACTCTGCGCACCATTCGGGACCAGCGCATCACGAACATTCCGGGCGCTCCTTCGATCTGGGCGGCGTGGTCGGCTGAACCCAGCGCGCCGAGTGCGCTGTCCGGTGCGCGCATGCTCTTCAGTGGCGCGGCACCTTTGCCCCCAGCGGTGCACGAGCAGATCGTGACGTTGACCGGACTCCCGCTGCACGAGGGGTACGGCCTGACCGAGGCGGCGCCCGGGGTCTCCTCGACGCTGGCGAGTGCCCGGGCTCGGGTCGGGACGGTCGGGCGGCCACTCCCCGGGGTCGAGGTGCGCCTGTTGGACGAAGACGGCGCGCCGGTCGACGAGGGTGACCCCGGAGAGATCTCGATCCGCGGCGCCAACCTGTTCTCCGGCTACTGGCCGGACGGCGTCGACGGTCCGGACGAGGACGGGTGGTTCAGCACTGGCGACGTGGCCTACTTCGACGACCAGGGCGACCTCGTCCTCGTCGACCGGCGCAAGGAGCTGGTGATCGTCAACGGCTTCAACGTCTACCCACGGGAGGTGGAGGAGGCGTTGCACGAGCTCGAGGGCGTGGCTGAGGCCGCGGTCGTCGGGGTGCCGCATCCGATCACCGGTGAGGCCGTCAAGGCATACGTCGTGGTCGCATCCGGGGCGCACCTGACTCCGGAGGCGATCCGCGCGCACGCGGCGACCCGGCTTGCGCGGTTCAAGCAGCCGACGATCATCGAGATCGTGGACGAGCTGCCGCACTCCGCGACAGGCAAGGTGGCGAAGCGGCTGCTGCGCCCAGACCGCCCCGAAAAGCGCCCCGATCGCGATCAGGGGGCCGCGTGAGCCCTGGGGCTCCCGCACCTCGCGTCACCTTGCTCACCAAGCCGGGGTGTCACCTGTGCGACGAGGCGCGTTTGGTTGTCGAACGAGTGTGCGCCGACCTGGGCGTCGGCTTTGCTGAGCAGGACATCATGCAGGACTCGGAGCTTTACGAACGCTGGTGGGAGCAGATCCCGGTGACCTTCGTCGACGGTGCCCAGCACGACTTCTGGAGGGTGGACGAGCAACGCCTGCGGGCCGCCCTGGCGTGAGGTCGTGCTGTCGTTTCCGTACCACGCATTCCTACGACTCCCGCGTGCTCGGGCCGATCTTTGTGCCGATCCGGGATGGTGCTCGCAGTAATGCACCATTCGCAGCGATCTGACCGGATGTGCCGGATTCCGGCGATGTGGAGTGGGCAGGCACCCGGTTGTCCAACCGACGGGCCAGGATGCGCTGAGCTCGCGGTTGCCGAGGTTCTCGCAGGGACGCGGGACCGCATGCAGGGCGCGCCGCATCACCGAAAGGTCAGACCGTTGTCCAGCATGTGGACACCGGTGTCTGTGACTTTGTGCGCTGGTTCACATGGACGTACCGTGACCGCAATTCCGCTGGCTACCGCCCGGAGAGCAGGAGCCCGCCACCGTGACAGCCTCGGCAGCGCCCAGCGAGACTGTCTCGCGTGCCCGCCGGGGCATCCCAGACGCGACGGTCGCCCGGCTGCCGGTTTACCACCGGATCCTCACGTCGATGAGCGAGCGCGGGGTCGCCACGGTCTCCTCCGAAGACCTCGCGGCCGCTGCTGGAATCACCAGTGCGAAGCTGCGCAAGGACCTCTCCCACCTGGGCTCGTACGGCACCCGTGGGGTCGGTTACGACGTCGCGTTTCTGCTCTATCAGATCGCCCGACAGCTGGGGCTCACACAGGACTGGCCGGTGGTCATCGTCGGGTTGGGAAACCTCGGGCACGCCCTGGCCAACTATGGTGGCTTCAGCTCGCGCGGATTCCGGGTCGTCGGCCTGGTCGACGCGGACCCGCGCATCAGGGGCAAGCGGGTCGCCAACCTGGAAGTCGAGCCCCTGGACCTGCTGGACGACGTGGTCCGTCGGACCGGCGCGGTCATCGGTGTGATCGCCACGCCCGCGAGCGCGGCGCAGGAAGTGTGCGACCGGTTGGTCGTTGCCGGCATCCGTGGCGTCCTGAACTTTGCGCCCGTCCTGCTCTCCGTCCCGGCCGACGTGGACGTCCGCAAGGTCGATCTGGCGCTGGAGCTGCAGATCCTGGCTTTTCATGAGCAGCGCAAGACCGACCGGGCCGGTGTGCTGTGAGCCTGCTCGTGGTCGGGCTGTCGCACCGCACTGCGCCGGTGCCGCTGCTCGAGCGGGTCGCGTTTGACGACGACGCCCAGGCCAAGCTGCTGCACGACGCGGTCGATGCGGTGCACGTTGCCGAGGCCGTCGTGCTCTCCACGTGCAACCGGGTCGAGGTCTACGCGGACGTGGAGAAGTTCCACCCCGGCGTCGCGGAGATCTCCGAGCTCGTGTCGCGTCATCGCGCGGTCGGGCTCGACGAGCTGGCTCCCCACCTCTACGTGCACTACGAGGACCGCGCGGTCCAGCACCTGTTCACGGTGACGTGTGGCCTCGACTCGATGGTGGTCGGTGAGTCGCAGATCCTTGGTCAAGTCAAGGTTGCGCTGCGCGCGGCCCAGAAAGCCGGCGCCGCCGGACGACGGCTCAACGACCTGCTCCAGCACGCGCTGCGGGTGGGCAAGCGGGCCCATACCGAGACCGGCATCGACCGGGCTGGCGCGTCGCTCGTGTCGGTCGGGCTCGAGCTGTCCGAGCGCGCCCTCGGCGGGCTCGCGCAGCGCCACGCCCTCGTGGTCGGCGCCGGCTCGATGAGCGCGCTCACGACGCACTCGTTGGCGCGATCCGGCATCGGTCGCATCACCGTCGTCAACCGCACGTATGCGCATGCGCAACGGCTGGCCGCAGCGGTGAACGGAACAGTGGTCGTGGACGCGCGCCCGTTCGACGAGCTGTCAGCAGCGCTGGCCGATGCCGATCTGGTGGTCTCGTGCACCGGTGCAACTGGGTACGTCGTGTCCGCCGAAGCCGTCGCTGAGGCCACAGCGAGCGACCGGACCGACCGCCCGATGCATCTGCTCGACCTCGCGCTGCCGCGTGACATCGACCCGGCTGTGCTCGGCCTGCCCGGAGTCACCGTCATCGACCTCGACGACCTGGGTGACCTGCTGCGTGACGAGGACAGATCCGCAGAGGTGGACGAGGCGCAGGCGATCGTGGACGAAGAGGTCGAGGCCTACATCGCCTCTCAGCGATCGGCCCAGGTTGCCCCCGTTGTCGTCGCCTTGCGATCCCGGGCCGCCGACGTGGTCGCCGCCGAGCTGGCTCGGCTGGATGCCCGACTGCCTGACCTGCCCGAGGACGACCGTGCGGAGATCGCGCATGCGCTTCGACGCGCCGTCGACAAGCTGCTGCATGCCCCGACGGTGCGGATCAAGGAGCTCGCGGCCGAGACCGATGGCCGCGACTACGCGCAGGCGCTGCACGTGCTCTTCGACCTCGACCCCGACGCGGTCGAGTCGGTCAGCCGGCCGGAGTCACGATCATGACCATCGGCAGTCTTCGGCTGGGCACGCGCGCAAGCACGCTGGCCCGCGTGCAGTCTCAGCAGGTGGCGGCTGCGCTGGCCAAGCACCTTGACCTGCGGGTCGAGACGGTGGAGATCGCGACCCGCGGTGATCACAACGACGAGCCGCTGGCCCAAATCGGTGGCACCGGAGTCTTCGTCAGCGCGCTGCGCGAGGCACTGCTGCGGCACGAGATCGATGCGGCGGTGCACTCGCTGAAGGATCTGCCGACGCTGCCGGCGGAGGGGCTGTGGATCGGCGCAGTCCCAGAGCGCGAGGACCCCCGCGATGTCCTGGTGGCTCGCGGCGGCTTGACCCTGGCCGAGCTGCCGACCGGGGCCGTCGTCGGTACCGGGTCGCCGCGCCGCGCGGCCCAGCTGCGGGCGGTCCGGGCGGACCTTGAGGTCACCGACATCCGGGGCAACGTCGACACCCGGTTGCGGCGGGTGGCGGAGGGGGCATACGACGCGGTCGTGCTGGCCCGCGCCGGCTTGGCCCGGCTGGACCGGTTGGACGCCGTGACTGAGGTGTTCGACCCGCTGCAGGTGACGCCCGCGCCTGGCCAAGGTGCGCTTGGGGTCGAGTGCCGGGCGGACGACGCTGCGACCCGGTCGGTGCTCCAACCGCTCGACCACCCCGACTCCCGCGCCGCGGTCACCGCCGAGCGCGCACTGTTGTCCGCCCTCGAGGCGGGTTGCACGGCCCCCGTCGGTGCTCTGGCCGACGTGGCTGACGACATCGATGGACCAGAGCTGTATCTGCGTGCGGTCGTCGTCTCGGTCGACGGTTCGAGAGCTGTGCGCATGTCCACCACCGGAGACGTTGGTGACGCCGACTCGTTGGGACGACGTCTCGCCGAGTCGATGCTCGCCGACGGTGCGGCCGGTCTAATGGGGGTAGGGGTTCGGTGACCACCAATCGCGCTACCGCGCGTCAGACGGCGGCCAAGTCCGCCGGCAAGTCCGGGAGCAAGTCCGCGACCGGCAGCGTCGCCTTCGTCGGCGCCGGCCCGGGAGATCCCGGCCTGCTGACGATTCGCGCTGTGTCGCTGTTGTCCGACGCGGACGTCGTGGTGTTCGACGTCGTCGCTCGAGACGCG
Organism: Candidatus Nanopelagicales bacterium; assembly: GCA_040510995.1. GTDB lineage: Bacteria > Actinomycetota > Actinomycetes > JBEVHX01 > JBEVHX01 > JBEVHX01. The sequence goes on along the minus strand of JBEVHX010000032.1, from coordinate 25,595 downwards.
TTCCTCGAGCACTGCAAGGACGAGGTCGAAGTCGTCGACGGTGCGGTTGGGGACGACGGCAGCGAGCTCACGGTCGCGGCCCGCGGCCGGTTGCTGACCCGGCTGGCCAAGGCCGGCAAACGGGTCGTCCGGCTCATGGACGGCGACGCGGCGGGCACGGCCGGAATGGCCGAAGAGGCACAGGCCTGCGCCAAAGCCGGTATCGCGTTCGAGGTCGTTCCCGGCGTCGCAGGTACCACCGCGATCCCCGCCTACGCGGGCATGCCGGTCAATGCCGCCATCGCGCGCGGCTTCCACGTCGTCTCGCCGATGGAGCCGCACCCCGACTGGTCGCTGCACGCCGAGGCGGAGCACACGGTGATCGTGCCAGGGCCGCATGAGCGGGTCCTCGCCGCCGCAAAGGCGCTCATCGCCGTCGGCCGCCCTGGCGAGACGGCGGTGGCGGTGACGTCGCGCGGTACGACCACGGCGCAGCGCACGATCGTGTCGACCCTGGAGCTGCTTCCTCGGGACCTCAAGGGCGTGCGGCTGGACGAGCCGTTGCTGATGGTCGTCGGCGGTGTGGTCGGGCTGCGTGACACGTTGTCGTGGTTCGAGACCAAGTCGCTGTTCGGCTGGCGCGTGCTCGTGCCGCGGACCAAGGAGCAGGCCGGCGCGCTGTCAGCGCGGCTGCGAGGCCACGGAGCCGTGCCCGAGGAGGTGCCGACGATCTCGGTCGAGGCGCCGCGCACGCCGCAGCAGATGGACCGGGCGATCCAGGGCCTGGTGTCCGGGCGGTATCTGTGGGTGGCGTTCACATCGGTCAATGCCGTCCGGGCGGTGCGCGAGAAGTTCGAGGAGTACGGCCTGGACGCGCGTGCCTTTGCTGGCGTGAAGGTCGCCGCGGTCGGTGAGCGCACCGCGGACGCCCTCGTCTCCTTCGGTGTGCGGCCGGATCTGGTGCCATCCGGTGAGCAGTCCTCGGCCGGGCTGCTGGAGGACTGGCCGGAGCACGACGCGACGTTCGACCCACTCAACCGGGTGTTCCTCCCGCGGGCCGACATCGCGACCGAGACGCTGTCCGCCGGCTTGGTCGAGCTCGGCTGGGAGGTCGACGACGTCACGGCCTACCGGACCGTGCGGGCCGCGCCACCGGCGATCGAGATTCGCGAGGCGATCAAGTCCGGGGGCTTCGACGCAGTGGTCTTTACTTCATCGTCGACCGTGCGGAACCTGGTCGGCATCGCCGGGAAGCCCCACGCCTCGACCGTGATCGCAGCGATCGGGCCGCAGACGGCGAAGACCGCCGAGGAGCATGGGCTGCGCGTCGACGTCCTGGCATCCGAGCCGTCGATCGAGGCCGTGGTCGAGGCGTTGGCCGAGTACGGCGCGGCGCAGCGACAGGAGGCCGTCGAGCACGGGGAGTCGGTGTGGCGGCCCTCTCTGAAACGCGGAACCCCGCGGCGCAAGGCGAAGTAGCCGGAATGGGATTCCCGGTCGAGCGACCTCGTCGGCTGCGATCATCTGCCGCCCTGCGGCGGCTCGTCGCGGAGACGCGGCTCGACCCGGCGGACTTGGTGCTGCCGCTGTTCGTCAAAGAGGGACTCTCGTCACCCGTCCCTGTGGCGTCGATGCCGGGCGTCGTACAGCACACCCGTGACTCGCTGCGCAAGGCGGCGTACGAGGCGGTCGAGGCCGGGGTGGGCGGGCTGATCCTGTTCGGCATCCCAGCTGTCAAGGACGGCATGGGGACCGGCGCCGACGACGAGCATGGTGTCGTGCAGGTCTCGCTTCGTGACCTGTCGGAGGACCTTGGCGACGCGACCGTCGTGATGGCCGACCTGTGTCTGTGCGAGTACACCGACCACGGGCACTGCGGGCCGCTTGATCCGTCGGGTTTGGTCGACAACGACACCACCCTAGTTCGCTATGGATCGGTCGCGGTTGCGCAGGCCCGAGCTGGCGCGCATGTCATTGCACCGTCAGGGATGCAGGACGGACAGGTCGCCGCGATTCGGGCCGCGTTGGATGGTGCCGGCTTCGCCTCCCGCCCGATCCTGGCGTATGCGGCCAAGTACGCGTCGTCGTTCTACGGCCCGTTCCGGGAGGCCGCCGAGTCCACGCCCGCGTTCGGTGACCGGCGCGCATACCAGATGGACCCGGCGAACGCCGTCGAGGCGCTGCGGGAGGTCTCGCTCGATCTGGCCGAGGGCGCCGACCTGGTGTTGGTGAAGCCCGCGTTGCCCTACCTCGACGTGGTGCGCGCGGTGCGGACCGCCGTGTCGGTGCCGGTGGGCGCATACCAGGTCAGTGGTGAGTATGCGATGGTCGAGGCGGCCGCCCGCGCGGGCTGGGTGGATCGTGAACGGGTCATGCTCGAGACGCTGACCTCGGTCAAGCGGGCAGGTGCGAGCTTCGTCCTCACGTACTGGGCGGTCGACGCCGCCCGCCTGCTGTCCTCTTGATCCTTACGTCGGGTGGGCGCCCATTTCGACGCAGCGCGGGCGCCCAGCCGACGTAAGGATCATGCCTGTGGATGGCCGCGGCGGGCAGGCATCCGTTGCCACGACACTGCCGCGATGGCCGAGCCACCGTTCCGACTTCGAGACGTCGATCCCTTCCGTCGGCGAAACCAGCGTTACGCCGGTCGGGCGTGGGTCACGCCGCACCGGGGAGTGCGCATTCCCACGACGTCGGCAGACAATGTCGACGCGCGCATCGCTGCGGCGGCACTCGTGCTGCCCGACGGTGGCGCGCTGGCCGGATGGGCAGCCGCACGTCGACACGGCGATCGCTGGGCATCGGGGCTGGACTCACGTGGCTGTGCCCTGGCCGTGCCGGCTGCGCTGCCGCACCACGTTCGGTTGCGGCGGAACGGGATCGCGCCCGTGAACGGGGTACTCGAGCCCGACGACGTCTGGATGCTCAACGGGGTGGCAACGACGTCACCGGACCGAACGGGCTTCGATGAGGCCCGACTGCTGCCGTACGGGGAGGCGGTCGCAGCCCTCGACTCGTTGCTGGCCTGCGGAGCGACCGACCTGACGCGCCTTCGGCTGTACGTTCAACATCACCCCGGCATGAAGGGCGTTCCGCAGGCCCGCCAGGTTCTCGAGGTCGCATCGCCCTATGCGGAGTCCAGGCAGGAGTCGCGGATGCGGCTGTGCTGGCTCGCGGTTGGCTTCGACCAGTTGGTCGTGAACGCCACGATCCTGGACGAACATGGCGAGTTCGTCGGGCGAGTCGACCTCCTCGACGAAGAGGCGGGGCTGGTCGGCGAATATCAGGGCGACACACATCGTGACCAGCTTCAGTACCGGAAGGATCTGCGCCGCAAGCGCCGCCTCGAGTCGCTCGGGTTGATCGTCAGCGAAGCGGGCGGTGGTGACCTGCGCCCGGGCAGCGGGTACACCCGGGATCTCGTGGCCGCGCGCCGTAGAGGGCTCGACCGCGATCGCCGGCTTGACCGATGGCAGCTCGGACTGCGGCGATCGACCCCGCAGAACGTTGACGATTGGTGGGCTTCGTGATCCTTACGTCGATTCGGCGCAGGAATCGGTCGAGGCCGAGTGCCTCATCGACGTAAGGATCATGGACTTGGGCTGGGTGACTCCGTGGGCGTTGGGGTCGCGGTCGGGCTCGGTGTCTCGGTTGGGCTCGGTGTCTCGCTCGGGCTTGGCGGCTCCGTGGGGCTGGGGCTCCCGGTCGGAGACGGAGTCTCGCTCGGGGTGGGCGTCGGGCTCGGCTCGCCGGACGGCGACTGGGACGGGCTCGGTGCCGGCGAGGGCGTCGGCTCAAGTGGCGCGTCCGGCGAGGCCGGCTCCACCGGGATCTCGGGCAGTGGCACGACGGGCACCGGCGGCGGGGCGACCGCGTTCGGCAGCGTGCTCGGCGGCGCGGCCGCATATGCCGCCATGATGCCCAGGACCGTGTCGGCATACGCATCGGAGTGGTTGTAGCGGAGCACCGCCCCGCGCAGTTGGGCCGGGTCGTCGAGGTCGGTGGCACCGGCGCACAGGTAGACGCCCGCCCCCAGCGCAGCGTCGTCGATGTCGTGCACGTCCTTCACGCCGTCCCCGTCGCCGTCGCGCCCGCTCGAGCGCCAGGTGCCAGGCAGGAACTGCATCGGCCCGACCGCGCGGTCGAACTCGAGGTCTTGGTCCATCAGCCCGCCGTCGGAGTCCAGGATCCGGGCGAACGGGCCGTTGCCGTTGAGCTGCACACCGATGATGGGCGGCTCGCTGCGGCCGTTCGCGAGGACCACCGCGGCACCAGATCGACCGTGTCCGGACTCCACCCGCCCGATCGCGGCCAGCAGCGTCCAATCCAGGTGGCAGCTCGGGTCGGCGATCGCGAGCGAGGCGGCGGCGCGCTTGTATGCGGCCAGCGAAGCCGCCGGGATGCCACCGCTGGCCATCGCGGAGATGGCCACCGGCGAAGGAGCAGGCGGCTCTGGAGTTGGGCTGGCCGGCAGGGGTGCGACCACCGGGACCGGCGTCGGCGAGGGCGCCGGGTCGGCGAGCTGTCGCGCTCGCACGCTGGCGTCCTGCCGGTCGATCAGGCCCTGGTCGATGAAGGAGCCAGCCACGACCAGCCGGTCCGGTGTCTGGTGGACCGCTGGGTACGCGGACGGCCCGACGGCGCTGACCACGGCGCAGATCGCCAGGCCGGACACGATCAGCCGTGGCACCGGCGGCATACGGACTCCTGGGGGGGTTGGATCGAGATCTTGCCAACCTCCACCTTGCCCGGATCACCGGCCGCTGGGAACCCGTTTCACAGACCAGTCGCTGTCGTCCGTTCAGGGGAGGCGCAGACCGGCCAGCAGTTCCTGGAACTGCTCCTCCGGAGCATCCCGCCGCTCTACGGTCACGATCGTGTCGTAGAGCGGGATCACCACGACGCTGGTTCGCTGGTCGGCCCGATACGGGTAGAAACCGTCTTCGCCACCACTGCTGTATGGGAACGGGAGCACGAATTGCCTGCTCGGTGCCGCCTCACCGGTCGGCGCGGTTGTTCTGACCTCCGCCCGAACGGCTGCCCGACCGTCGACGACGACGTCCTTCTGATCGGAGACAGTGAGCAAGGGATGGGCTGATAGCCAGACGAAGTAGTCCTCGGTGTTGGAGAAGTGCGCTTGGTCGCCGCCTCCCACCACGGAGACGTAGCCTTCCGGCTCGAGAACAAGGAACGCACCGCCGCCCTCAACGAGCTCATCGCCCCAGATCGAGACGATCTCGCCATCACTCTCGACTTGCATTCCGGTCGGGATCGCTGTCACCGAGATTGGAATCCGGAGGCCCGCACCCGGCGTGCCCGGCACGGGCTGCACGGAGTTGGGAGGTGCGAAGTTCGGCGAGTCGACGACAGACGGACTCGGCGCGGCCGGCTCGCCCGTGGACGAGTTGTCACCCACGACGTTGACGAACACCAACACGGCTGCTGCTGCTGCCGCGGCAGCGAGAGCTCCCACACCGAGGCGGGTGTTCCGCCGCTGGCGAGCGTGTCGGCGCTCGAGTCCTTCGAGAGCAACCATCACGTTCAACTCCTTGTCGGTCGCACGGCGGAGGGACTCTCCAGCTCGGCGTGCACGCTCAACGGTGGTCATCGCGGCCCGTCCTGACTGCTGTCCGTGTCGGCCTGGTCCCCGAAGCGGCCGGCCAGCGACTGACGCGCGCGCACGAGTGGCGTCTTGACGGTGCTCTCCGTGGTGCCCATGGCCGCGGCCACGTCCGATACCGACAGGTCGCACCCGTAGTGCAAGGCGACTGCCTGGGACTGTCTTGTGGGGAGCCGGCGGACTTCCTTCCAGAACCTTTCGTCCTCCTCGGGCAGGGACTGCGTCGGGGCCCGCCGCCCACCCAGCCGCACGAGCGCTCGGGATTCTGCCCAGCGGCGACGCATCGAGGACACGGCCATGTTCGCGCAGGTCCGGCGCACGTAGGCGGTGTTGTGCTCGAGCCGGACGATCTGATCCCACCGCCTGTATGCGGTCAGCATGGCGTCCTGCGCGATGTCCTCGGCGACCTGTCGGGATCCGGTCAGGGCGTATGCGAGCGTCACCAGACCCGGGAACTCCCGGCGGAAGAACGACTCGAAGGATTCGACCGCCATGAGCGGACGCGCGGAGGCCACCTCCACGCGGTCTGCCGGCAGCTTGGGCATGCCGATCGCCTCCGGTTGTCCGCCCACATCCAGCTATCGAATGAGCGGCCGCCCCAGGTTGACATGGATGGAGCCGCTCAGGCGGCTGCTGAGAGACTGCCCCCGTGACCTATCCCACCGAGGCGCCGCTGTCCGAGGCCTTCTTCGCCCGAGCGCAGGCGGTCACGCCCGGCGGGGTGAACTCACCGGTCCGCGCATTCCGGGCGGTCGGCGGGACGCCGCGGTTCATGGTGCGTGGGCTCGGGCCGTACCTGTACGACGCCGACGGCAGGGAGTACGTCGACCTGGTGTGCTCCTGGGGTGCGATGATTCTCGGCCACGCGCATCCGAGCGTGGTCAAGGCACTGACGGATGCGGCCACCAAGGGGACAAGCTTCGGAACACCCAATCCCGGCGAGGTCGTGCTTGCCGAGGAGATCGTCAGCCGGGTCGCCCCGGTCGAGCAAGTCCGTCTGGTCCAGAGCGGCACCGAGGCGACGATGTCGGCGATCCGTCTGGCCCGCGGCTTCACCGGCCGCAGCAGGGTGGTGAAGTTCGCTGGCTGCTACCACGGCCACGTCGACGCCTTGCTCGCCGCGGCCGGCTCGGGCGTCGTCACGTTCGGCCTGCCAGATTCGCCCGGCGTCACTGGCGCGCAGACGGGGGACACCCTCGTCCTGCCGTACAACAACGTCGAGGCGCTGGCCGCCGCGTTCGCCGCATACGGCGACGAGATAGCGTGCGTGATCACGGAAGCAGCCGCGGCCAACATGGGCGTCGTCCCGCCCAGGCCCGGCTTCAACGAGGCGATCGCGCGAATGTGTCGCGAGCACGACGCGCTGTTCATCTCCGACGAAGTGATGACCGGCTTCCGGGTGGCCCGGGCCGGCTGGTTCGGTCTCGACGGAGTCGTGCCCGATCTCATGACCTTTGGCAAGGTCATGGGTGGCGGCATGCCGGCCGCGGCCTTCGGCGGTCGCGCGGATGTCATGGCGCGGCTGGCCCCGGCCGGACCGGTGTACCAGGCGGGCACGTTGTCGGGGAACCCGCTCGCCGTCGCCGCCGGGCTCACCACGATGCGCGGGTGCACCGACGACGTCTATGCCCACCTCGACCGCACCGCCGCGGACCTCGGCGAGCTGGTCACCGACGCCTTGGCCAAGGAGGGCGTGGCCCATCGCCTGCAGGCGGCCGGGTCGTTGTTCTCGGTGTTCTTCCTCGACCAGGACGTCCACGACTATGGGACCGCGACTCGGCAGGAGGCCTTCCGCTTCAGGGCGTTCTTCCACGCCATGCTCGACCGTGGGGTCTACTTGCCGCCGAGCGCGTACGAGGCGTGGTTCGTGTCCGCGGCGCACGACGACGCGGCGCTGGACCGGGTCGCGAGTGCGCTGCCGGAGGCGGCCCGGGCTGCGGCAGAGGCGGTGGCGGGATGACCGAGCAAACGCTGGTTCACGTGATGCGGCACGGCGAGGTCGACAACCCAAGCGGCGTGCTGTACGGCCGGCTGCCCGGGTACGTGCTGTCCGAGCTCGGCCAAAAGATGGCTACCGCAGTGGCCGAGTCGGTGCGCGGGCGTGACGTTGTCTATGTCGTCGCGTCACCGCTCGAGCGCGCGCAACAGACCGCCAGGCCGATCGCGGCCGAGTTCGGCCTGACGGTGCACACCGACGAGCGATTGATCGAGGCGCAGAATGTCTTCGAGGGCCTCACGTTCGGCGTCGGGGACGGCTCGTTGCGTCGCCCGGCGCACTGGATACACCTGCGCAACCCGTTTCGGCCGTCCTGGGGCGAGCCGTACCGCGCACAAGTGACCCGGATGCTCGCCGCGATAGCCGACGCGCGGGACGCTGCCCGGGGCCACGAGGCGATCTGCGTGTCGCACCAGCTGCCGATCTGGGCAGTCCGCTCATTCGTCGAGGGTCGCCGGCTGTGGCACGACCCGCGCAAGCGCGAGTGCACGCTGGCGTCGCTCACGACCTTCACGTACGAGGGCGACGAGATCACCGACGTCGCCTACACGGAGCCAGCCAAGGCGCTGCTGCCGCCGAAGCTGAAGAAGTTCGTGGCTGGAGCATGAGGCGACTCGTTCTCGGCCTCATCGGCGTGGCCCTTGCGCTGTCCGGGTGCGCCGACAGCGCCGGCGCAGGTGAGCTCAAGGACCGTGGCGACGGCCAGAACTTCGTCGGCGGCGACGGCACGGTGACCACCGTCGCCGCCAGCCAGCGAGACGACGCACCCTCGCTGCAGGGGACCACGCTCGCTGGTGAGCCGCTCGAACTCGACGACTATCTCGGCAAGGTCGTCGTCCTCAACGTGTGGGGCTCCTGGTGCACTCCGTGCCGGGCGGAAGCCCCGACGCTGGAACGCGTCTACCGGGATCTTCGTCCGCAGGGTGTGGAGTTCGTCGGCATCAACACTCGGGACGACGAGGAGAAGGCCCGCGCATTCGAGCGGACCAAGAACATCACATACCCTTCGGTCGTCGACGACGACGGCGAACTGCTGCTTGCTTTTCACGAGACGCTGCCGCCGAGCGCGATCCCGTCCACGCTGGTCATCGACCGCGACGGACGAATGGCGGCCCGGATCATTGGCCCGGTGACCGAGAGCAAGCTGCGTGACGTGGTCCAGCCGGTGGTCGCAGAGTCGTGACAGGCACCCCGCGAATGTTGGCCTTGGCGGCGCTGGGACGCCGTCTCGACGCCGCCAAGGTCAGCATTCGCGGACGTGAGGGGTCGACGTGGTGATCGCGGGGGTCGGCGACACCGTGGCCACCGGCTCGTTGATGCTGGCGGTGCCGATCGCCCTTGCCGCTGGGCTGGTGTCCTTCCTGTCCCCGTGCGTGCTTCCGCTGGTGCCGGGCTACCTGTCCTACGTGACCGGCCTGGTCGGGGCCGATCTCGCGGAGTCGCGGCGGGGGCGGATGTTCGTCGGCACCCTGCTGTTCGTGCTCGGCTTCACCGCCGTGTTCGTGTCCTACGGGGCGCTGTTCGGCTCGCTCGGCGCGACGCTTCTGGACCACGCGGATGTCATCACCCGGGTCCTCGGGGTGTTGACGATCCTCCTCGGTCTGGCGTTCATGGGCGTCCTTCCCGGCTTTCAGCGTGATATGCGCATCCACCGTGCGCCGACCCTGGGGCTGGTGGGCGCACCGCTGCTGGGCGTGCTCTTCGGTCTCGGCTGGACCCCATGCGTGGGCCCGACGCTGGCCGCCGTGCAGACGTTGGCGATCGAGAGCGGCAGCGCGCTGCGCGGCGCCTTTCTGTCGGCGGTGTACTGCATCGGCCTCGGGCTGCCGTTCATCCTGGCCGCCGTGGCCTTCCGCCGCGCGGCCGGGACGATGTCGTGGTTCAAGCGGCACTATGTCGCGGTGATGCGCTTCGGTGGCGGCATGCTTGTGCTGCTCGGCGTTCTGCTGGTGACCGGGCTGTGGGACGAGCTGGCGGTCGAGATGCGCTCCTGGATCAGCGGATTCGAGACCGCTCTGTGACGACCACGCCGGAGGAGGAGGTTCTCGAGACCACAACGCTGTCGACCCAGCCTGCGCCGGTCCGGGAGCCGTCCCTCGGCGTGGTCGGGATGATGCGTTGGGGTTGGCGGCAGCTGACGTCGATGCGCACCGCGCTGTTCTTGCTGTTCCTGCTCGCGCTCGCGGCCGTGCCCGGCGGCATCCTGCCGCAGCGCGGGCAGAACCCGATCGGCGTCCGCGCGTGGATCGAGGACAACCCCACGTTGGGCCCGCTCCTCGACCGGTTGTCGCTGTTCGACGTGTATGCCGCCCCGTGGTTCGCCGCGACCTACTTGCTGCTGCTGCTCTCCCTCGCCGGCTGCGTCCTGCCTCGGACCCGCATGCACTGGCGGGCGATGCGCGCCAAACCGCCGCTGACACCGCGCAACCTGTCGCGGCTGCCCGTCCACCGGTCGTATGCGACCGACGACGCACCCGCTGATGTGTTGGAGCAGGCCCGCAGCTTCCTCCAGGACGAGCGGTACCGGGTCAACGCATACGACGGCTCGGTGGCCGCCGAGAAGGGGTATCTGCGCGAGACGGGCAACCTCGTCTTCCACGCCGCGTTGCTGGTGCTGCTGGTGGGCGTCGGGATGGGGTCGCTGCTCGGGATGTCCGGGAGCGCCTTGGTCATCGAGGGAACCGGCTTCGCGAACACCCCCGCTCGGTTCGACGTGCTGGAGACCGGCCGGATGTACGGCGATGACGACTTCGACCCGCTGTCGTTCCAGCTCGAGGAGTTCCGGGCCACGTACGAGGAATCCGGAGCAAAGCGCGGTGAGCCGCGCACCTTCGAGGCCGACCTCGTCGTGCGCGACACCCCGGACGCAGCCGAGCGATTGGTCACCGTGAAGGTCAACGACCCGCTCGTCGTCGGCGGCACGAAGGTGTTCCTCACCGGCCACGGCTACGCGCCGCGGTTCACCGTGACCGACGGCAACGGCGACGTCGTGCTGTCCGAGGCGATCCCTTTCCTGCCGCAGGACGGCAACTTCAGCTCAGAGGGGGTCGTCAAGGTGCCGGACGCCCGGCCCGACCAGCTCGGCTTTCGCGCGCTCTTCCTCCCCACGGCTGCGGTGACCGAGGATCTCGGTCCGCACTCGACCTTCCCCGCCCCAATTGACCCCGCGGTGTTCCTCGCGTCGTTCCGTGGTGACCTGGGGCTCGATAGCGGTCGCCCACAGTCGGTGTACTCGCTCGACGCGGAGGGCCTCGACCTGGAACAGCTGGGCCTCAAGGCGCTGCGGGTGGGCGAAACCTACGAGCTCGAGGACGGTGCCGGCTCGATCACGTTCGACGGCTGGGAGGAGTTCGCGACGTTCCAGGTCGCGGAGGATCCGGGCAAGGAGCTCGCGCTGTGGTCCATCGTCGTCGCCCTCGCCGGGCTGCTGCTCTCGTTGGGGATCCGCCGCCGACGGCTGTGGGTCAAGGCAACGACGGCCGACGACGGCGCTACGGTGGTCGAGGTCGCGGGCCTCGCCCGGACCGAGGCGGGTGACCTGGACGGCGAGGTCGAGGCCGTGGTGACGGCCTTGCGGAAGGAATGACGGTGGCGGTCAACGAGACCCTCGCGACGGTGAGCAACGACCTCGTCTACTCCGCCATGGCCATCTACGCGGGCGCGTTCGTTGCGTTCTCCGCCGAGCTGGCCTTCGGCGCCCGGTCCAGTGCCCGGCCGGCACTGCACACCGAAGCAGCAGCGACGGCGAGCGGCGCAGCGGTCCGGACGCTCAGCCAGGCCACCACCCAGGCGCCGCCCAAGCAGAGTCGTTTCGGCCGGATCGGCGTCGCGCTCACGGTGCTCGCGTTCGCATTGCATCTCGGGGCGGTCGTGACCCGGGGTCTGTCGGTGCAGCGCGTGCCGTGGGGCAACATGTACGAGTTCTCGCTCACCGCCGGGCTCGCGGTGACCGGGGTCTGGCTGGTCCTGCTCTGGCGTGGCCGAGACGTTCGCTCCCTTGGCCTGTTCGTCGTGGGACCCGTGCTGCTGACCCTCGGTCTCGCGGTGACGGTCTTGTACGCCGACGCCGCCGAGCTGATCCCCGCCCTCAAGTCGACCTGGCTGGTCATCCACGTGTCAGCCGCCGTGCTCTGCGCCGGCGTCTTCTCGGTCGGGGCGACCGCGTCGTTGCTGTACCTGATGCAGTCCCGTTGGGAGCGCACCGGCGGCGGCGGTCGGCTCGCAACCCTGCTGCCCACGTCGGCGTCCCTGGACCGCACCGCGTACCGCACGAACGCCTTCGCGTTCCCGTTGTGGACCTTCGCAGTCGTCGCCGGTGCGATCTGGGCCGAGAACGCCTGGGGTCGCTACTGGGGCTGGGATCCGAAGGAGACCTGGGCGTTCATCACCTGGGTGGTGTATGCGTGCTACCTGCACGCCCGGGCCACCGCCGGCTGGAAGGGCAGGCGGGCTGCGTGGATCGCGCTGGCCGGTTTCGGGTGCTTCCTCTTCAACTACTTCGGCGTGAACATCTTCCTCACCGGACTGCACTCGTACAACGGCCTGTGAGCGTTCAGATCCTTACGACGGTTGGGCGTCCCTCGACGGTCGGAAGGGGCGCCGAAGCGACGTAACGATCATGGTGAGGGAGGTGCCGGCGGTTCGTCGGCCGGCGGGTTCGGGTCGCGCTCGCGGCGACGCTCCTCGAGCCAGTGCTGTTCCTGCAGCCGCCGCAGGAACTCTGGATCGTCGTCGGGTGCGACCGGACGCGGCCGTGGTCGAGGCCCGGGGAGACCGGCCGTCCGGCCCGAACCACCGCCGCGTGGTCGCCCGAAGAGCAGCCAGGCGACGGCGCCGATCAGCCAGAAGATCACGATGAACCCGGCCCACACCAGCTTGGGCAGGTTGCGGACCTCGGCGTCTGGTGTGCGCAGGCAGTCGATCAGCGCATACACCGTGACGCCGAGGATGAAGATGAAGGGCAGCACTCGCAGCATGGTGAGTCCAGAGTAATTCGGTGGTTCACCCACGACCTACGCTGGTCGTCGTGCGTCCTGTGCTGGTCTACACGGCGTCGCGGCTGCTGTTGTTCGCGCTGACGGCCGGCGTGCTCTATCTGGTGGGCGCCCGCAGCTTTCTGCTGCTCATCCTCGCGTTCTTGATCAGCGGCTTGCTCTCGTGGCGGCTGCTCGGACGCCAACGTGCGGAGATGGCCCGGACGGTCGAGCAGCGGGTCGCGCGCACCCGGGCCGCGATGGCCGAGCGCACCGCCGTCGAGGATGCCGCGGACGACGCCCGTCGGGAAGCCGAGGAGGGTCCACAGCCCTGAGCCCAGACGTCGTGCCGTGACCACCGTCACGGTGTGCGCCGTTGCGCGTCCGGGCACAACCACCGTGGCACCGCGATGGCCGAGCCCCACGGGGGGGCTCGAGTCGTCCGCTCGGGCGCGGTGCCGACTCCTTACGGGGACGGCGGGCCAGGTGTGAGCTGGCCCGCCGTTCTGTGTTTCAGCCCGACAACGCGAGCCCGAGGCCGAGCAGCAGCCCGTATGCGAGCAGAACCCGGCCCGTGCCGGTGAGCACCGGCACCAGCGCAGGGCCACGCGCGACGGACAGCACGGCTCGCATGGGGGCAAAGGTCAGCGGGAAGGCCGCGATCGCGATCAGGGCGGCCAACGCGACGACCGCCATGACCGTCGTCACCAGGAAGGGCACAGTCACCAGCACCACGTACAGCATGCGCGTGCGGCGGTCGCCGAGCCGCACCGCCAACGTCCGCTTGCCGGCTGCAGAGTCGGTGGGAATGTCACGCAGGTTGTTGACCACCAGCACCGCGCAGGCGAGCAGCCCGACCCCGAGGCCACCCAGCCAGGCGACGCCCGTGATCTCCCCGGCCTGCACATAGGTGGTGCCGCAAACGGCGACGAAGCCGAAGAACACCAGCACGAACACCTCACCCAGCCCGGCATACCCATAGGGCCGCGGCCCACCGGTGTAGAAAAAGGCCGCCGCGATCGCCGCTGCGCCGACAAGGAGCAGCCACCACGACGAGACCGCGGCCAGCACCAGACCGGCCGCTGCGGCGACCGCGAACGACATCACGGCCGCGGTGCGCACCGACGTCGCCGTCGCCGTGCCGGAGCCGACCAGGCGCATGGGACCCACGCGGGATGTGTCGGTGCCGCGCACGCCGTCGCTGTAGTCGTTCGCGTAGTTGACCCCGATCTGCAGGGCGAGCGCCACGATGAGGCACAACAGAGCGCGCCACCACACGAAGCCGTCGGCGAAGTCGGCGGCGCCGCTGCCCACGGCTACCGGGGCGATCGCGGCTGGCAGGGTCCTGGGTCGCGCGCCGGCGACCCAGTCGTGAGCCGTCGTCACAACAGCCGCGTCATGAGTAGTAGGGGAAGCCGGACCAGTCGGGGTCTCGCTTGTCGAGAAACGCGTCGCGCCCCTCGGCCGCCTCGTCGGTCATGTACGCAAGACGCGTCGTCTCCCCGGCGAACACCTGTTGCCCGATCAGCCCATCGTCGATCGCGTTCATTGCGAGCTTGAGCATCCGCCGCGCGGTCGGCGACTTCCCATTGATGACCGATGCCCACTCCAGAGCCGTCTGCTCGAGCGCGGTGTGCGGCACGACCGCGTTCACCATCCCCATGCGGTATGCGTCCGCCGCGGAGTACTCCCGGCCGAGAAAGAAGATCTCGCGGGCGAACTTCTGCCCCACCTGCCGGGCCAGGTAGGCGGACCCGAAGCCGGCGTCGAAGGACCCGACATCCGCGTCCGTCTGCTTGAACCTCGCATGCTCGGCCGAGGCCAGCGTGAGGTCACAGACGACGTGCAGCGAGTGGCCACCGCCGGCGGCCCACCCGGGCACCGCGCAGATCACCACCTTGCCCATGAAGCGGATCAGCCGCTGCACCTCGAGGATGTGCAGCCGTCCAGCCCGTGCCGGGTCGATGGTCTCGGCGGTCTCGCCGCTGGCATACCGGTAGCCATCGCGGCCGCGCACCCGTTGGTCGCCGCCGGAGCAGAAGGCCCAGCCGCCGTCGCGCGGCGACGGGCCATTGCCGGTCAACAGCACGACTCCGACGTCGGGGGTCAGTCGCGCGTGGTCCAGAGCCCGATACAGCTCGTCAACGGTCTGCGGTCGGAAGGCATTGCGCACCTCGGGCCGATCGAATGCGACCCGCACCGTCGGCTTGTCGGCCTGGTCCACGACGTGCCGGTGGTACGTGATGTCCTCGAAGCGGAATCCTTCGACCTCGCGCCACACCTTCGGGTCGAACAAGTCTGAGACCACTCGCAGAGGATAGGTGGAGCTGCGCGCCGGGCGGCCAGCCTGGCTGGGCATCGACACGGGAGGATGACGGTCGTGCACTCGACGCTGGTGGTCGCGGTTGGGATGCGGACCCGCTTCCGAGGCGTCACCACCCGCGAGGCGATGCTCTTCCGCGGCGAGTCCGGGTGGGGTGAATGGTCGCCCTTCCTCGAGTATGCGGACGAGGAATGCGTTCCCTGGCTGCGGGCAGCCCGAGAGGCCGCCGACGTCGGCTGGCCAGACCCAGTCCGCGACCGCGTCCCCGTCAACGTCACGGTGCCGGCTGTCGACCCGGTGACCGCGCAGCGGCTGGTCCGGATGTCGAACGGCTGCACCACCGCCAAGGTCAAGGTCGCCGAGCCGGGTCAGTCGGAGGCCGAGGATCTCCTGCGCGTTGCCGCGGTCCGTGACTCGCTCGGCCCAGACGGCCGGATCCGCGTCGACGCCAACGGAGCCTGGGACGTTGACACTGCACTGCGGCGGATCAAGGCCCTCGACACAGAGGCAGGCGGGCTCGAGTACGTCGAACAACCCTGCGCCACCGTCGAAGAGCTGGCCGATGTGCGCCGGCACGCAAATGTGTCAGTAGCGGCCGACGAGTCGATCCGCCGCAGTGATGATCCGATGCGCGTGGTCCAGGCCCGGGCGGCCGACGTGCTGGTGCTCAAGGTGCAGCCGCTCGGCGGCGTCCGCGCGTGCCTGGACCTTGCGGAGCGGTGTGGTCTCCCGGTGGTTGTGTCGAGTGCGCTCGAGACATCAGTCGGCATCGCCGCAGGTGTGGCACTGGCCGCGGCGTTGCCGGAGCTCCCCTACGCCTGCGGGCTGGCGACCGTGCAGCTGCTTGAACGCGACGTCACCTCGAGGCCGTTGCTGCCAGTCGAGGGTCACATTCAGGTCCGCCGTGTTGAGGCCGACCGACCGGCAGGCGCTGATACATCCCGAGCGCGGTGGTGGCAGGAACGACTGGGTCGGACGCTTGACGCCGCCGCACTGCTCGACGGATCGTCAGACCTGTGACCGCGTCCAGCGCAGTGGTGTTGCAGGTCAGAGCACCGAGGGATCCCGCCGACGACATCACACAGGATATGGAGACCCTTGGCCTCGACGAAACGTCTGCCGTCGTCGACCTGTCCGACGCCGAGTGACAGCGCCGCGGCCCTCGCCCGTGCGGGGGGGAGTGTGGGAGGTCGCCTTCTCCGGAGGCGGCGTGCGCCCAGCGGTGATCTTGACGATAAGAGCCCTTCAGGATCGTTTGTCGGAGCTGTCCGCGGTCCTCGTCACCGGAACGCCGGAACCCGCACGAACACACCTGCCGATCGGAGCCGACGCGGGCCTGACGCGCAACGATGAGTCCTGCGTCAACGCGACATGCGTTCATGCCGCGCCCTTGGCTGCTGGCCATCGAGTGAGCGGACGGCTCGACAGCACGGAGTTGGCCACGACCGAGACTGCCGTGCGCTACCCCCTGGGCCCGTGAACTCATCCACGGCTCAGGCCCGCGTGCTCGTGGACGAGCTCCTGCGCAACGGTGTGCGCGACGCCGTGCTCGCACCCGGGTCACGGTCGGCCCCACTCGCGTTCGCAGTCGATCAGGCCGACCGGGCCGGCCACGTCCGGATGCACGTCCGGGTCGATGAGCGCAGCGCCGGTTTCCTCGCGCTGGGGCTGGCCAAGTCCGGCGGCCGGCCAACAGCGGTCGTGACTACGAGCGGCACGGCGGCTGCCAACCTGTACCCGGCCGTCCTCGAAGCGGACCAGTCAGGCGTCCCGCTGGTCGTGTTGACGGCCGACCGGCCCCCCGAGCTGCGCGGGGTCGGGGCCAACCAGACCGTCGACCAGATGAGGCTGTTCGGCGGTGCCGTCAGGCTCGTTCACGACGTCGGCGTGGCCGACGAACGACCGCAGCGCAACGCAGAGTGGCGCGCGCTGGTGTCGCGGGCGGTCGCTTCTGCTCGGGGGACGCTGACCCGAGACCCCGGGCCGGTCCACCTCAACGTGCCGTTCCGCGAGCCGCTGACACCCGACGACCTCGGATGGCTTGCCGAGGACCTTGCCGGCTTGCACCAAGGTCGACCCTGGACCGAGGTTCGGCCTGCCGCGCTACCGAACCCGGAGCCGGACGATGGCCCGGCTCGGACCCTGGTGGTCGTCGGCGACTGCCCACGCCACCTGGCCGACGTGGCCGCCGCCGTTGCGCAGTCCGCTGGCTGGCCGGTGCTCAGCGAGCCGAGCGGAAACGCGCGCCGTGGCCCGAATGCGCTTCGGCTCGGTCATCTCATCCTGGGTCGCGAGGAGCTCACCCCGGATCGGGTGCTCGTGATCGGACGTCCCACGCTGTGGCGGTCGGTCCAGGCACTGCTGCGCAGGACGGCGTACGACATCGTGCCCGCCGGTCCGACATGGGCCGACGCACCCGCGACCGCGCGCCGGGTCTACTCCCAAGTACCAATGCCCTCCGACGCACGTGACCCTGGCTGGCTTGGCGCGTGGCGCGCCGCCGACGCGGAGGTCGTCGCGGCAGCGTCAGATGTGCTCGCCACGTGGGGCGGCCCCGGTGTCGCGTCGGCCATGTATGCGGCGCTCCCCGACGGCGCATCGCTCGTCGTGGGGTCCTCGCTCCCCGCGCGGGACCTGGGGTATGCGGCCGCGCGCGACGGCGTCGAGGTCCTGGCGAACAGGGGCGTGGCCGGCATCGACGGCACGGTGTCGACCGCCGTCGGCGTGGCCCTCGCCTGCGCCGGCCCCGCATACGCGCTGCTTGGGGACCTGACGTTCCTGCACGACAGCAATGGGCTGGCCCTTGGCCGGGAGCAACCGCCGGACATCACGATCGTGGTGGTCAACAACGACGGGGGCGGCATCTTCGCGTTGCTCGAGCAGGGCGAGCCCCAGTACGCCGACTCCTTTGAGCGGATCTTCGGCACACCGACCGGCACTGACGTCGGAGCGCTGTGTGCGGCCCACGGCGTCGGCCACGCGCGGGTGTCCACATACGACGAGCTCGAGAGGCAGCTGCATAAGCCGCCGAGCGGGATCCGCGTGCTCGAGGTGGTCGTGCCGAGACCGACGCGCTAGCGGCCCAACGCCGCGAAGGCCGCCTCGATCGACTCTTGGCCGAGCTCTCGATCCTCAGCCAGCGGCCGACAATGCGGGCCGTCATCCGCGAGCGGGTGAGCGATGCAGGTGACATGGAGAACGCCGAGTGCGGCCCGGGCGCGCAGGCGTTGGCGCTCATCGAGGTCGGGGCCCGCGAGGAGCGTTTCCATCGCCTGCAGCTGCTTCATGACCCGGCGGTGAATGCTCGGCCGCATCAGTGCCGACGGGTCGCCGTCCAGCACCTGCATCGCAGAGCCCGCCGCGAGCACTGCCTTCTGGTAGCTCGCGAGCAGGCCGCGGGCCGCTCGCTGGTCGAGGGGCGGGGTCGGAGCAGCATCGATGACCTCCTCGATGCGCTCGAACGCGGGCTCGAGCAACGCATCCAGCAGATCCTCCTTGGACGGGAAGTGGTAGTGCAGCGCCGCCTTGGACAGCCCAACCCGATCGGCGAGCTCACGCAGGGAGGTCGCGTGGAAGCCGCGCTCCGCGAACATCTCCGCTGCCGCCTGCAGGATCTGGGATCGGGTCCCCGATCGGTCCCCTGGGAGTCGAGCCATGACTACGCCTGCCCTTCACGTGGAGCACTGGGAAACGCGAACCTGTCGGCCGAGTCACCGACCAACGCCGCGATACCCAATTGCGGCTGATCTGACGCATCCGGATAGCGTGGGCTTCGGCCGCGCGGCCGGTTCAGGTCCGCCGCTTCCCCCGCAGATATGTCGAAAGGCCACCATGCAGACGCTCGCCCTGTTCTGCTACCGACGGCGCTGGTGGGTCCTGGGCCTGTGGATCGCGTTGGCGGTCGGCGTCGGCGCCGGAGCCGGCGCCGTCGGGAGCAGCTACTCGGAGGACTTTGACCTGCCGGGTGCCGAGTCGATCCAGGCCCTCGAGCTGCTGCAGGAGCGGTCCCCGGCGGACAGCGGCGACTCTTTGCAGGTGGTCTTCGCCGCCGACCCGGGGTCCACCGTGACCGAGGGATCCAACCGCGACGAGGTCGATGAGCTGCTCGCCGAGCTGCGTGAGCTGCCGGACGTCGCGCAGGTGTCGGACCCGTTCGAGGAGCCGCGGAGCACCATCTCCGAGGACGAGCGGATCGGATTCGCCAACCTCGTGCTGGACGGCATCGCGGGCACGGATGTCACCCCCGAGAGCATCACCACGATTGTCGAGACCATCACGGACGCGACGACGGATGCCGTCCAGTTCGAGGCCGGCGGACCGACGGCGCAGTACGCGACCTCGCAGGAACCCGGCGGAGCCGAGCAGATCGGCATCCTGGTGGCCGCGGTGGTTCTCTTCTTTGTCTTCGGGTCGATCGTCGGGATGCTGACCCCACTTCTGGTCGCGATCTTCGCGCTGGGTACCGCGCTGTCAGTCATCACCCTGCTGACCCACGTCGTGGCCGTGCCCGAGTTCGCGCCGATCCTGGCGACGCTGATCGGTCTCGGCGTCGGCATCGACTACTGCCTGTTCGTCGTGACCCGCTTCCGCTCGGCGCTCCACCATGGAGCGACGAAGGAGGACGCCGTCCGCCGCGCGATCGACACCTCCGGCCGCGCGGTCGTGTTCGCCGGGATCATCGTGTGCATCGCGCTGCTCGGGATGTTTGCCCTCCAGGTGTCGTTCCTGTATGGCGTGGCCGTCTCAGCCGCCACCGCAGTCCTGATCACAATGATCGCCGCCATCACCTTGCTGCCCGCCGTGCTCGGCATGCTCGGGCCGAGGATCGACCGGTGGCGGCTTGGCCGGAAGGTCCCGCGCGACCCGGACGACCTCTCGCACTCGACCGGCTGGTCGCGCTGGGCACTGCGGATCGAGCGGCACCCGGTCGTTGCGACCGTGGTGGGTGCCGCGATCCTCGTGACTCTCTGCATCCCGGCCCTGTCCCTTCGCCTCGGCTCCAGCGACGCCGGTAACGACCCAGAAGACACAACCACCCGCAAGGCATACGACCTGCTGGCCGAGGGCTTCGGTCCAGGGTTCAACGGGCAGTTCCTGCTCGTCGCGGACATCGAGGAAGGGGTCGACGGCGAGGCGGTGCTGAACGACCTCGCTGCGGAGCTCGAGGACGACGTCGACGTCGCCACGGTCACCCCGCCGATGGTGCTGCCGGACGGGCGCACCGGGCTGATGTCCGTCTTCCTGAACTCCGCGCCGCAGGACGAGGAGACCACGGACTTCTTGAGTCGAGCGCGCTCCGACATCATCCCGGCGGTCACCGCCGGCACCGGGGTGACCGTCTACGTCGGCGGGATCACGGCCATTTTCCAGGACTTCGGTGACGTGCTGGCCGACAAGCTGCCGCTGTTCATTGGCGTCGTCGTGTTGCTGTCATTCCTGCTGCTCATGGCGGTGTTCCGATCACTGCTCGTGCCGTTGAAGGCGGCCGTGATGAACCTGCTGGCGATCGGTGCCGCGTTCGGTCTGGTGGTCGTGATCTTCCAGTGGGGGTGGGGCGCCGACCTCATCGGTGTCCAGCCAGGGCCGATCGAGTCGTTCCTGCCGGTGATGCTGTTCGCGATCCTGTTCGGGCTCTCGATGGACTACGAGGTCTTCCTGGTCTCGCGGATCCACGAGGAATGGGTGCACTCGCATGACAACACCCGGGCGGTGACCCGCGGTCTGGCGGTCACCGGTCGGGTCATCACCGCCGCCGCGCTGATCATGTTCTCGGTGTTCTTCTCGTTCGTGTTCGGCGGGCAGCGGGTGATCCAGCTGTTCGGCATCGGCCTCGCGACTGCGGTGATGCTCGACGCGCTGGTCATCAGGTCGCTGCTCGTGCCCGGGATCATGCACTTGATCGGCAAGCCGAACTGGTGGCTGCCGTCATGGCTTGACCGGCTCATCCCGAACATCTCGGTGGAGGGCCCGGCCGTCCGCGAGGAGGAGGCCGAGCGCGAGCTCATCGAGGAGGAGCTGGGCGAAGCGCCGGAGCCCGCCGCCCGCTGACCCCGTTCTGCCGGCCGGGCCTGTGCGAGATCACGACCAGAGTCTTGGCTCGCTTTCGTCGGCACGCAGAGTCAGTCAGGGAGCAGGGCGTCGCGAACGGCGAGGAACTTTGCCTGCGCCTCGGCCAACTCCGCCTCCGGGTCGGAGCCGGCGACGATCCCGCAGCCCGCGAACAAGCGCACCTGCGACCCAGCGAACGCGGCGGTGGCAACGCCGTTGGCCGCGGACGTGATCTCCGCACAGCGCAGTGCGATGCCCAGCTCACCGTCACCGTCGGCGCCGATCCAGCCGACCGGCCCGGCGTAGCGTCCGCGGTGCATGCCCTCGAGATCCCGGATCACCGCCTGGGCAGCATCCGTCGGCGTGCCACATACCGCGGCCGTGGGATGCAATGACGCCGCGAGCTCGAGCACCGAGGCCCCGTCGTGCACCACGCCGGCGACGTCGGTCGCGAGGTGCATCACGTTGGCCAGATGCAGCACGAACGGCGCCTCGGGCGTGTACATGGACGAGCAGTGCTGCGACAGGGCGTTGGCGACGGAGCGCACGGCGTACTCGTGCTCTTCCAGATCCTTGCTGGACCGGGCCAGGGACGCCGCCAGCGCTAGGTCCTTTGCATCGTCCCCGGTGCGTCGAATCGTGCCGGCAAGCACGCGAGACGTGACCAGTCCTCGTTCGAGTCGGACCAGCATCTCCGGGGTCGCGCCGAGCAGCCCATCGACGGAATACGTCCAGCACGTCGGGTATGCCTGCGCGAGGCGACCGAGTGGCCACCGCGGGTCGATCGGCGAGTCCGTCCGGGCCACCAGGTCGCGGGCCAGCACGACCTTCTCCAGCTCGCCCGCACAGATGCGACGCACCGCTTCGGCGACGGAACGCTCCCACTCGACGCCGGAAAGCGAGCCGTCGGTGAAAGTCAGCTCGTGAGGTGGGACCGGCGTGGGCCCTGGCGACAGGGTCGGCGTTGGTGTGATGTGTGCGCCGACGTCGATCGTAGTGATCCAGCAACGCATCCCCCGACGGCCGACCACGATCTGCGGCACGATCAGAACCGACGGTGCGGTCTCATCGAACGCGAAGGACGCAAAGACCACCGGCCCGGTGCCCGGGCTGTCGACTTCGTCGCGGACCACGGCGCCTTCGACGATCCGCGCCCACCATTCGGCGGCATCGCTGAACCGAGAGGATCCCGCTACCTCGAGTCGAGCCGCCTCGCCCCAACCAACGATGCCGTCACCCTGTCGGATCCAGGCCAGCGGCTGCGGCTCGGCGAGCAGCTCGAGGAGCGAACCGGGGTCGGTCACGGCGACGGTGCGGATCACGAGCGGCAGCAGGGACCCGGCCGGCAGCGTCGTCATGGTGCGGCCAGCGTAGACGTGGCCGCTCGCGGAGACCGACCGCACCGCACCTTGCCCTCGGGGCACCCGGCCCAGCCGTGCGTGCGCGCAGGCCGACCGCGCCCCCGCGTGAGAAGGTGAGCGCCGTCATGGCACGCGCCCATCTGGACAAGCAGCCGCACGAGGTCGCGGCGATGTTCGACGACGTGGCCGCACGTTACGACCGGACGAACGACGTACTTTCCCTCGGGCAGGACCGTCGCTGGCGCCGGGCTGTGCTCGAGGCGGTCGACCCTCAACCGAGGGAGGTCGTTCTCGATCTGGCCGCGGGCACGGGTACCAGCAGCGAGCCGTTCCAGGAGGCCGGAGCAGTCGTTGTCCCCTGCGACTTCTCTCTCGGCATGCTCCGGGTCGGCCGCCGCCGCCGTGATGATCTTGCGTTCGTCGCGGGCGACGGTCTGCGGCTGCCCTTTGCCGATGCCAGCTTTGACGCGGTGACCATCTCCTTCGGCCTGCGCAACGTGCACTCACCGGACGCTGCGCTCGACGAGATGCTGCGGGTCACGCGCCCAGGCGGCCGGCTGGTTGTCTGCGAGTTCAGCCACCCGACCTCGGCACCGCTGCGGACCGTATACGTCGAGTATTTGATGCGAGCGCTGCCTGTCGTCGCCACCAAGGTGTCCAGCAGCCCGGACGCGTACGTGTATCTGGCCGAGTCGATCCGGGCCTGGCCGGACCAGGCCAGCCTGGCCGGCCGGATCGTCGGCGCCGGCTGGTCGCAGGTTGCCTGGCGCAACCTGACCGGAGGCATCGTCGCCCTGCACCGCGGCGTGCGGCCAAGCGGTCCTTGATGCGCTGGCTGGGATCGGGCGCTTGGGCAGCCGGCCCGGCCGCCCGGCAGAGCAGGCAGCGCTGATCCGAGCGCCAAGCAGGCCGGCGCGGCGGCGGGACAGTGGGCGACCGGGATAGGATCGGCGCGAAGTATGTGAACGCGTTCACAAGCGCACGAAGCATCGACGAAGGAACGCCTCTGCCGTGAGCCTGTCCGCCGACCACGACGCCGACGTCATCGTCGTCGGCGCCGGTCCGGGCGGCTCGACCACGGCATTCCACCTCGCCCAGGCCGGCCGCGACGTGCTGCTCCTGGAGAAGACCGCGTTTCCCCGCGAAAAGGTCTGCGGCGACGGCCTCACGCCGCGCGCGGTCAAAGAGCTGTTGCTCATGGGCATCAACACGTCGACCGAAGCCGGCTGGCTGCGCAACAAGGGTCTACGCATCGTCGGCGGCAACCAGCGCTTCACCTTGCCGTGGCCGGACCTGGCCAGCTACCCCGACTACGGCCTGGTGTCCAGGCGCAGCGAGTTCGACGAGCTGCTGGCAAGAACCGCCGAGAAGGCCGGTGCCCGGCTGCACGAGAACACCACGGTGACCGGCCCGGTGCTCGACGGCGTGGGCCGGATCGCCGGCGTGCTGACGAAGAACGGCCGGCGCTATCGGGCGCCGCTCGTCATCGCCGCCGACGGCAACTCCAGCCGACTCTCGCTCGCGATGGGTCTGGTCAAGCGCGACGACCGGCCGATGGGCGTAGCGGTCCGCACGTACTACACCAGTCCGCGACACGACGACGACTGGCTGGAGTCCTGGCTCGAGCTTTGGGCCAGTGACGCCAAGGGGAACCGGAGTCTGCTTCCCGGCTACGGCTGGATCTTCGGCTTGGGGGACGGAACGTCCAACGTCGGACTGGGCATCCTCAACACCTCCAGCGCCTTCGGCGCGGTCGACTACAAGGACTTGCTCAGACGCTGGCTCGACGAGACGCCCGAGGAGTGGGGCTACCGCGAGGCCAACCGCACCGGTCCGGTCCGCGGAGCCGCGCTCCCCATGGGCTTCAACCGCCAGCCGCACTACCACCGCGGGCTGATGCTGGTCGGCGACTCCGGCGGCATGGTGAACCCCATGAACGGCGAGGGGATCGCGTATGCAATGGAGTCCGGACGGCTCGCCGCAGACGTGGCCACCACGGCGTTTTCTCGGACAACCTCCGAGGCTCGCGAGCGCGTGCTGCACAGCTACCGGACCGTTCTCAAGGACACCTATGGCGGGTACTTCACGTTGGGCCGACAGTTCGTGAAAGCGATCGGGCATCCCGAGGTGATGCGGCTGGCGACCCGCTACGGCCTGCCGCGCCCCACCCTCATGCGCTTCACGCTGAAGCTGCTGGCGAACCTGACCGACCAACATGACGGCGACGTGATGGACCGCATCATCAACGGCCTCTCGAAGACGGCTCCCGCAGCATGATCCGCGAAGCGCCAGGCCGCCCATAGGATGTCTGCGCCCATCCGCTACCTCCCAAGCACCGACGACGGAAGGGGACTCACCCGATGAGCGTTTCGGTCCCGATCCTCATCCTTGGTCTGCTCGCCTTCGCCTTTGCGGCGTTCTCCATTACTGCGGGAGCCCTCACCGGCCCGAGGCGCTACAACCGAGCCAAGCTCGACGCCTACGAGTGCGGTATCGAGCCGACACCGCAACCGATCGGCGGCGGACGCTTCCCCGTGAAGTACTACCTCACGGCGATGCTCTTCATCATCTTCGACATCGAGATCGTGTTCCTGTACCCGTGGGCGGTGTCCTTCGACCAGCTCGGAATGTTCGGCCTGGTCGAGATGGTCCTGTTCATCGCCACGCTTGGCGTCGCGTACGTCTTCGTGTGGCGGCGCGGTGGGCTCGAGTGGGACTGACCAGGACTGAGTTGACAGATGGGCATTGAAGAGAAGCTGCCGAGCGGTGTCCTGCTGAGCACCGTCGAGGGCCTGGCCGGCTACATGCGCAAGAACTCGCTGTGGCCCGCGACCTTCGGGCTCGCGTGCTGCGCGATCGAGATGATGGCCACTGGTGCCGGCCGGTACGACCTCGCACGGTTCGGCATGGAGGTCTTCCGCGCATCCCCCCGCCAGGCCGACCTGATGATCGTCGCCGGCCGGGTCAGCCAGAAGATGGCGCCGGTGCTGCGGCAGATTTACGACCAGATGTCCGGACCCAAGTGGGTGCTCGCGATGGGGGTATGCGCCTCCAGCGGCGGGATGTTCAACAACTACGCGATTGTGCAGGGTGTCGACCACGTGGTGCCCGTCGACATGTACCTGCCGGGCTGCCCCCCGCGGCCGGAGATGCTGATGCACGCGATCCTGAAGCTGCACGACAAGATCCAGGCCGAGAAGCTCGGCCCGCACCGCCTTGCAGTCGAATCAGAGGCTGAGAGGCTGGCGCTGGCTGCCACACCGTCATCGGAGATGCGGGGGCTGCTGCGATGAGC
>JBEVHX010000031.1:0-28319 GCA_040510995.1 Candidatus Nanopelagicales bacterium | reverse complement strand
GCCGGCAGCGCCTACACGTTCTCGTATGCCACTTTCGGCGAGCTGCTGGCCTGGATCATTGGCTGGGACCTGGCGTTGGAGTTCGTCGTCGGCGCCGCGGCCGTGGCCGCCGGGTGGAGCGGGTACCTGGCGCAGGTGCTCGAGGGCACTGCGTTCGAGTTGCCGACCTCGATCAGCAGCGTCGAGGAGGGCGTGGTCAACCTTCCGGCGGGACTTCTGGTCCTCGCGCTGACCGCCATCCTGGTCGTCGGGGTCAAGCTGTCGAGTCGCGTCAACTTGATCGCCGTCATCATCAAGGTCTCCATCGTGCTGTTCGTGATCACGGCAGGCCTCTTCTACGTCCAGCGGGACAACTACAGCCCGTTTATCCCGCCCTCGCAGCCGGCGCCGGAGGCGGAGGGTGGCTTCCTCGACGTCCCACTCATCGAGTCCCTGTTCGGTCTCGAGCCGGCGGTGTTCGGGTGGGGCGGCATCGTCGCCGGTGCCGCGGTCGTTTTCTTCGCGTTCATCGGCTTCGACGTGGTTGCCACGACCGCTGAGGAGACGCGCAACCCGCAGCGCGACGTGCCGATCGGGATCCTTGGAGCGTTGAGCATCTGCACCGTCCTGTACGTCAGCGTCTCGCTCGTCATCACCGGGATGCAGAGCTATACCGAGATCGACCCGAACGACGCGGCGCCGCTGGCGACGGCGTTCGCTGCCGTGAACCGGCCTGGCTTCGCGGATCTGATCTCGGCCGGCGCGTTGGTCGGCTTGGTCGTCGTCGTGATGATCCTGCTGCTCGGTCAGAGCCGGGTGATCTTCGCCATGTCTCGCGACGGTCTGCTGCCGACCACGCTCTCGAAGGTGCATCCTCGCTTCGGCACGCCATACGTCATCACCACGATCGTCGGCGTCACCGTGGCTCTGATCGCGTCCTTCACTTCGATCGGTTCGCTGGCAGAGCTTGTGAACGTCGGCACGCTGTTCGCGTTCATCCTGGTCAGCATCGGCATCATCGTGCTGCGCCGGACGCGCCCTGATCTGCCCCGGGCGTTCAAGGTCCCGCTCGTGCCGTGGCTGCCGATCCTGGCTGCGCTCGCATGCTTCTACCTGATGCTCAACCTCACCGGTACGACGTGGGTGCGGTTCTTCGTCTGGATGGCGATCGGCTTCGTCGTCTATGCCGCATACGGCCGCTCGCACAGCCGTCTCGCCCTCGGCACGGAACCAACGGGGTCGGACATCACGAAGGCGCCGCCTCACGGCTGATCACCCGGACGTGCGCATCGTCTCGCTGCTGCCCGACCGCGACCGAGATCTCGCGCGATCGACGACACATCCGTGAGCGGATGACTGCTGGCGACGACCTCACCACCCTGCGTGCCCAGGCTGACGTGCTCGAGTCTGGCCTGATCCTGACCCAGGACCCGTGCGGGTCTGCGCAGTCCCGAGCGGGGCGCGCAGCCGTTCGGTCCATGAGCGATGACAGGCTCGTGGATGCGACGTATGGTGTGCCGGCCAGTGGGACGGGGTGCAGCCACCAGGGAGGGATCAGACCCACAAGATCCGGTCCAGCGGTCGCCGTCACATCACCCGATCCCGACACCCGATCTCGACCAAACGCGTGCCACCGATCCACGAGGAGGAGCTCAGAGTGACGAACGTTCGCATTCGGCCCATCGTCTTGTTGAGCATCGTCGCGCTGCTGTCCGGCCTCGTTGCCACGTCGGCAGCGGCGGCTCCGTCAATGGGCTCCGGCTCGGTGACCGCCGACGCGGCGGCGAAGGCGCGGACCGACAAGGCCGTCTTCTTCGCGTCCGACGGCCTCCGCCAGGACCTGGTCCAGAAGTACGCGGGTCAGGGCGTCATGCCGACCATGGGCGAGTTCCTGAAGAAGGGTGCTTCGGCCACGGGCGGCGGGCTGCTGACCCAGGCCCCACCGAATACCGGCGCGGGCTGGTACACCCTGGCCACCGGCGCCTGGCCGGGCGTCCACGGCTCCACGAACAACACGTTCCACATCAACGGCCAGCCGTTCGGCAACCGCACGTCGGCCTTCGATCAGAACGTCCTCCAGGTGGAGTCGATCGCCCAGTCGGCCGAGCGCGGCGGCCTCAAGGTGGCCCAGGTCGAGTGGGCCGGCGGCCGCAATGCCACCATCCAGGGCCCGACGATCGACTTCCGGTCCTTCCTGTCCGGCCGGGGCGTGGCGACGAACTTCACCGGCACCGCCGGTGACGTCCTGTTCGACGACGCAGCATTCATCACGGCCTTCGGGCTCCAGTTCGACCATCCCGCAGGGTTTGCCGGTCAGGCACCCTTCACCGGCGCCGCGCCGGCACCCGCAACCGGTTGGACCGGCGATCTCCCCGAAACGTTCAGCCCCGCGCAGGAGATGCGCCTGCGGGTCCTCGACTTCGGGGTCGACAAGTACGGGCTCAACGCTTGGATCTTCGACAGCACCAATGACTCGACGACGAACTACGACAAGGTGCTGTTCTCGAAGACGAAGAGCGCAGCCGACTCGGTCGGCATCTTGGGCAAGGGCGAGTGGGCCGACGTCAAGGTCACGATCCAAGGCGGTGCCCTCAACGGCCTCACCGCCGGGTTCCTGGTCAAGGTGGAGGAGCTGACCGGCGACCTCTCCCGGGTACGCCTCTTCCACACGTCCGTCAGCCGCGCCACCGCGACGTGGCCAGGCTTCAGCGAGCCGGGCTTCACGGGCGACTTCGCGGAGTTCCTTGCCCAGAAGTTCCCGACCTCAACAGCGGCCGACTTCGCCATCCTCGAGTCGGGCATCACAAGCGAGGAGACCTACGTCGAACAGGGCCTCTACTGGTCCACCGGCCACCAGCCGATGCTCGAGTACGTCGCCAACAAGTACCAGCCGGACCTCCTGCTGGTCGGCATGCCGACCACCGACGAGTTCCAGCACCAGTTCCTCGGGCTCGTCTCGACAGACCTGCCAGGAGGAGCCCCGAACCCAGCATTCGACGACGTCGACCTGAACGGCGTGGCCGACGGCCGCGTCGCCGAGCGCGAGGCGTTCCTCAGGACCGCCTACCAGGAGTCCGACCAGACGCTGGCCCTCGCGCGATCGCTCATGGGCAAGGACCCGACCACGATCGTCGCGTCCGACCACGGCTTCGCTCCGCAGTTCCTCGCGATCGACGCCAGCCAACCCTTGGTCGAGCTCGGCCTGCTGTCGAGGCCGCAGACCTCCAACTGCCGGCCCGCCACCGGCGAGACGATCGGCAAGGCGAAGGTGTGCTGGGCCGGTGGTGCCGCGCAGATCTACCTGAACGTCGCGGGCCGCGATCCCGCCGGCGGCGGCTTCACCCAGGTTCCGGAGGCCGATGTTGCCGCGACGGTCGCCGCGATCAAGGCCAAGTACCTCGGCCTGGTCGATCCGAACGACTGGACCCACGACGGCCAGCCCGAGGGCTGGAAGGTGATCGACCGCGTCTTCACGAAGGCCGAGGCGCGCTACATCCCGAACGGGCCCGGCACGACGACCGACATGGCGCATCCGACCAGGACAGGCGACGTGATCGCGTTCGCCTATCCGCCGTACCAGTACGACGCAGAGACGCCGGGCGTCCTCGTGGCACCTTCGCACTTCTTCGGCCAGCACGGCTACGTCCCGGACGTTCAGGACCTCGACGCGAACATCAACATGCGGGCGACGTTCCTCGCCGGCGGAAACCGCATCGCCAAGGGCCAGGTCACCGCGTCGTCGATCGACCTCGCCCCGACGCTCGCCTACCTGCTCGGCATCCCGGAGCCCCAGTTCAGCCAGGGCCGGGTCCTGCTCGAGATCGTGAAGGGGGGCGAATCCGTCAAGCCGATCTCGATCGTCGGCCTGAACGACTTCCACGGCCAGCTCGACCCCACAACTCTCACGATGGACGGCCGCGCCCAGAGCGTGGGCGGCGCATCGTTCCTGGCGACGATGTTCGACGAGGAACTGGCGCGCCTGCCCGGGCCGGCCCTGCTCCTCGCCGGTGGCGACAACGTCGGCGCTTCGCCGCCGAACTCGCTGCTCCTCGAGGACAAGCCGGCGATCGACGTCGAGAACGCATGGGGCCTCGACGCGACGTCGTACGGCAACCACGAGTTCGACTACGGCGTCGAGCGGCTGCTCATGCATCAGGAGCGCGCCGACTTCCCGTTCCTGGCCACGAACATCGTCGAGACGGCGACCGGTGTGGCGCCCGACTGGGTGACACCCTCGGTGGTGTTCAGGATCAACGGCGTCAAAGTCGGTGTGATCGGCGCCGGACTGAAGAACACGCCGGAGCTCGTGTCCGCCGGGGCGACGGAGGGCCTGACGTTCCTCGACGAAGCGCCGCGGATCGCGGCCGAATCGGAGCGCCTGCGCAAGCAGGGCGTCAAGGTCCAGGTCGTTGTCATCCACCAGGGCACGAACGTGGGCCTCAACCCCCTTGGGAACGCCGCTGGCGTCGAGTGGCAGGGCCCGATCCTCGACATCGCCGACGCGCTCCAGACGACGACCGTCGACGCGATGATCGTCGGTCACACCCACCGCATCTCGAACCTGATGCGCGGCGACATCCTCATCACGGAGGGGATCAACGCCGGCGCGAGCTACTCGGTCCTGCAGCTCATGGTCCAGGGCGGCGACGTCAAGTGGGCCGGCGGCGCGACGCGCATCGCCAAGAACCTCGGCGTCGCGGCGCGAGCCGACGTCAAGGCGATCGTCGACGACGCGAATGCCCAGACCGCTGTCCTGCGCAACCAGGTGATCGGCACGCAAGCCAACGACATCACCCGCGCGCCGACGAGACTCTTCGAGTCGGAGATGGGCAACATGGTGACCGACGCGATGCGGGCGAAGTATCCTGGTGTCGACGCCGCGTTTACGAACTCGGGCGGTCTGCGCCAGGACATCCTCTTCGCGCCACCGAGCGCTGGGGAGGCACCCGGCGAGATCACCTGGGGTGAGGTGTTCGCGGTCCTGCCGTTCGGCAACCGGACGACGATCCTCACTCTCACCGGCGACCAGCTGAGAGCGGCGTACATCAACGGGTTCACACCGTTCTGCCAGCCCGGCTTCGCCGGCGGCACGGGCCGCTTCCCGCAGGTCTCGGGACTCAAGGTGCAGTTCCACTGCGACGGCATCGTGCCGGTGGTCGACAACATGTGGAAGGCCCCGAACGGAGTCGGCGGACCGCTGACCCCGATCGGTCCCGCCGACACCGTCCGGATGGTCACCAACGACTTCATGTTCGGCGGCGGCGACGGCTACACGATGTTCGCCGCTGGCACCGACGTCGCCCAGCCGGGTGACGACCTCCTGCAGGTGACGATCGACTACATCACGGCCAACTCGCCAGTCGATCCGATGGTCGAAGGGCGGATCGTCGGTCCGTAGTCGCCCTCAACCCACGACCCGCAAGCGGAGAGCCGGCCCAACGGGCCGGCTCTCTCGTTTCTTCGACTCCGCGCCGCTCGTTGAGTCGCCCCGGCCCGGTGACGTATCAGATCGGCTCGCACCGCACCAGCTGTGCGCCAATCTCGTCGGGTGAGCCCCTCGGATCGGTCGAGGCACCTGCCGGGGCCTGCATCCCGACGTCATGCCGCTGGTCGACGCCGCGATTCACCGGGTCCGCTGAGCCCTTCAGCCCGCTGGCAGACGCTGCATCAGCCAGACCGCTGGACCATCCGACAGCCGGTCCTCGGCGGTCACCTCGAAGCCAAGCGACCGGTAGAACGGGATGTTCGCCTCGTTTGCCGTCTCGAGGACCGCAACCGTCCGCGTTCGGTCGGCCGACTGGAGCATCGGGCTCACGACGGCCCGACCCAGTCCGCGACGCGTCCGCGACGGGTCAGTGGCGAGGACGCCGAGGTACCAGTGCGGCTCAGCCGGCACCACGTCCTGGAACGCAGTGTCGTTGAGGTCCCAGCGTTCCCGCTCCTCGGCGGTAAACCCTGCGCGGAGGTCGTCCCACGCGTCCGGCGGAGCGGGCGCATAGAGGCCTCCGGGTGGGTTCCACAGCGCCGTCGAGGCGATGAACCCGTCCTCCTCGACCACCCAGACCTCACCGCCGGCGGTGCGCAGGTCGAAGAGGAGCCCGAAGAACATCGGAGCGCACGGGCTGTAGCGGGCGTCGTCGGGCCACACCCACCGCAGGAGCGGGTCGGCGCGGAACGCATCGACGACGAGGGCGGTGACGGGGCCGCGGTTCGCGGCCTGGGCGCGTCGCGCCTCGGTCACGGGGCCACCGCGCCGTGGCTGCTCGGAAGCTGGAAGGTTCCGTCGTCGAGCGGCTCGACCAGCCCGTCCACGACGAGCCCGTCAAGGGCGCGGGCTCGTTGTCGCGGCTCAGCCCAGGCCCTGTCGAGGTCGTCCAGACCAACCGGTTGGCCGCTGCTTCTCAGTACCGCCAGGAGCAGGCCGCGCACCTGCCGGTCCGTGCCGGCATACGACTGGCCGCGACGCGGTGGGCCGTCCCAGACCGGGTAGCCGGACAGCCGCCAGGCGCAGTGATCGGCGAGCGGACACGCGGAACAGCGCGGGGTGCGCGCGGTGCAGACGAGTGCGCCGAGCTCCATGACCGCGACCGAGAGCGTGGCCGACACTTTTGGTTCCTCAGGCAGCAGGGCGAGCGCTCGATGTCGCTCGGCCAGGGTCGCCGATGGGCGCTCGTGGGCGACACCATCGAGCACGCGTGCATGCACCCGACGCACATTGGTGTCGAGCACCGCCTGTCGCTGACCGAAGGCGAAAGCAAGGATCGCGGCGGCGGTGTATTCACCGACTCCGGGTAGCGCACGCAGCTCGTCCAGGCTTGACGGCACCTGGCCATCGTGCCGGGCGGTGCACGCGACGGCGGTCGCGTGCAGCCGGAGGGCCCGGCGCGGGTAGCCCAGGCGGCCCCAAGCGCGCACTGCCTCGCCGGGAGTCTCGGATGCGAGGGCGATGGGCGTGGGCCAGCGTCGCATCCACGCCTCGAACACCGGCTGCACGCGGTCCACAGTGGTCTGCTGCAGCATGAACTCGCTGACCATCACCGCCCAGGGCGTGCGGTCATCGCTGCGCCACGGCAGGGCCCGGGCGTGTGCGGCATACCAGGTGAGAACTGGCTCCTGCAGTCCGCGACCGGCGGCCGTCGCCCGGGTCACGACATCAGACATAGCGCTCGAGGATGCTCGACTCCGCCAGCCTGGAAAGACCCTCGCGCACGGTCCGGGCCCGACTCTCGCCCACGCCTTCGACGACCTGCAGGTCGTCGATGCCGGCAGCCAGCAGCTTCTGCAGCCCGCCGAAATGGTCGACCAGCCGGTCGACGACGAGCGACGGCAGTCTCGGGACCCGCGCGAGTAGGCGGTAGCCGCGCGGGCTGACCGGAATCTCCAGTGCCTCAGGGCCCGTCGTGTAGCCCAAGGCTTTCGCCACCGCGGACAGGTCGAGCAGGTCGATGGCCGACACGGCGTCGAGCTCGAGCAGCACCTGCTCGACGGTGCGGGGCCGGCGACCGCGCTCGGGCGGCAGGTAGTCGCGCACGATGAGCTCCCGGTCTGCCTCCGACCCGGCGATCAGCTCGTCGAGCTGCAGCGACAGCAGCCGACCGTCGGCGCCGAGCTCGACGACATACCCGTCGATCTCGCTGGCGATCCGGCGCACCATCTCCAGTCGCTGGGCGACCGCTGCGACATCGCGAACGGTGACCAAGTCCTCGATCTCCAGCGCCGACAACGTGCCGGACACCTCGTCCAGTCGCAGCTTGTACCGCTCGAGCGTGGCCAGGGCCTGGTTGGCTCGGGACAGGATGGCGGCGGAGTCCTCCAGCACGTAGCGCACCCCGGACACGTACAGCGCGATGATGTTCATCGACTGGCTCACGGAGATCACTGGGAACCCGGTCTGCTTGGCCACCCGCTCGGCGGTGCGATGCCGGGTGCCGGACTCCTCGGTCGCGATCGACGGGTCGGGGACGAGCTGCACGTTCGCCCGCAGGATCCGGGCGGCATCGCCATCGAGCACAACGGCTCCATCCATCTTGGACAGCTCGCGCAGTGCCGTCGGCGAGAAGTCCACGTCGAGGGCGAAGCCGCCAGTGCACAGCGCATCGACGGTGCGGTCGTGCCCAAGCACGATCAGCGCACCGGTGCGGCCTCTCAGGATGCGTTCGAGCCCCTCGCGCAAGGGGGTGCCAGGGGCTACGGCGGCGAGTACGGAGCGGAGTGCGACCTCACGGTCGGGTCCCGAGGTCCGGTCGGACAGCGGCAAAGGGATCTCCTGTGTTCAAGGAGGAACGCGCCCGAATTGTAACGACGGATGCAAGGTCGCCGACCGTCATGCGCTGTTGAGTACCCGACTCAGCGCCGACCCGAGATCGGGCACCTCGATCACCCGGATGCCGTCGAGGTCCTCGCCAGCGTGCGACGGCACGAGCGCATACCGGAAGCCAAGCCGCGCCGCTTCGGACAGTCGGCGAGACACACCAGCGACGGGTCGCACCTCACCGGACAAGCCGACCTCGCCCAATGCGCACAGGCCGGGCGGCAACGCAACATCGCACTCGGCGCTGGCGACCGCGAGCGCGACTGCGAGGTCGCTCGCGGGTTCGGTCAAGCGGACGCCACCAACGCTCGACGCATACACGTCCTTGTTCGCGAGCGGCACGCGCCCGCGTCGGTCGAGGACGGCGAGCACCATCGCGGTGCGAGCGGAGTCCAGCCCACTCGTCGCCCGACGAGGCGCCGGGACGTTGGCAGCGGCGACGAGCGCTTGGACCTCGGCGACGAGCGGACGTCGACCTTCGAGCGTCACGGTGACGCAAGTCCCGGCGACCGCACGGTCACGCCGGGACAGGAACAGACCACTCGGGTCCGGCAGCTCCAAGACGCCAGCGTCGCTCAGATCGAAGCAGCCGATCTCGTCCGCGGGCCCGTAGCGGTTCTTCAATGCACGAATCACGCGCAGCCTGGTATGCCGCTCACCGTCGACGTTCAGGACGACGTCGACAAGGTGCTCGAGCAGACGCGGCCCGGCGATCGCGCCGTCCTTGGTGACGTGTCCGACCAGCACAGTCGCGATGCCGCGTTCCTTCGCGACCCGGGTGAGCGTGGCGGCCACCTCGCGGACCTGAGTCACGCCGCCGGCGGTGCCGTCGACACCGGCGACCGACATCGTTTGCACGGAGTCGACGACGATCAGCCCCGGCTGCACCGCGTCGACATGGGTGAGCACGGCGGAGATGTCGGTCTCGGCGGCGAGGTACAGGTGCGGCGACATGGCGCCAACGCGCTCGGCACGCAGTCGTACCTGCGACGCCGACTCCTCACCGGACACGTACAGCGTCGGTGAGGTCGCGCTCGCGGTGCGGGCTGCCACCTCCAGCAGCAGCGTGCTCTTGCCGACCCCGGGCTCGCCCGCCAGCAGTACGACCGCACCGGCGACGAGCCCGCCGCCCAGGACCCGGTCGAGCTCGGTCAGCCCGCTCGCCCGGCGGGCGGCAGCGTCCTGCGTGACCTGGTCGATCGGAAGCGCGGGTGCGGTGACCGGGCCGGCCGGGACCGAGCGCAGCACTGGCGACGCCGTGTCGGACACGGTGGCCCATGCCTGGCACTCGCCGCAGCGGCCGACCCACTTCGCGCTCGCCCAGCCGCACTCGCTGCACCGGTATGCCGGTCGGACCCCCGTCTTCGCCATGTCGGCGACCTTATGGACGCCCTCCGACACTCCGCGAATGTCGACGTTGGCGTTCCGCCGTGTCCAAACTCTGCCAACGTCCAGAGTCGCGGGAGGCCGGGGTCAGTCAGCCGGGTCAGCCGGGTGCGGGGCGATGACAGGGCGGGCGGCCAGCCGCTCCTCGCAGTGGACCACGAGCTCGGCGTAGGCGGCATCGCCCATGAGGGCACGCAACTCCTGCTCGTTGGAGATGAAGACCGGCTTCCGACCGATGTGCGCCTCGGTGTTGCCGGAGCAGTACCAGTCGAGGTCGTGCCCGCCCGGACCCCAGCCGCGACGGTCGTACTCCTGGATCGAGATGACCAGCACCTCCTCACCGTCCGGGCGGGTGACATGGTCGTAGGTGCGCCTGATCGGCAGCTGCCAGCAGACATCCGGCTTGGTGTGCAGGAAGTGAACGCCCTCGCGCAGCGCCAGGCCGTGCAGCGCGCAGCCCTCACCGCCTGGGAACCCGGGTCGGTTGAGGAAGACGCAGGCGCCGTCAACGACGCGGGTCTTGCGGGCGCCCTCCTCGTCCTTCTCCACCAGCCGCTTCGTCCCGTGGTGCTGCCAGTGCTTCTTCTTCAGCCGGCTCGCGGCAGCCAATGTGCGCCGCTCGTCATCCTTGTCGCTGAAGTGCGCGCCTAACGTGCAGCAGCCGTCATCCGGCCGGTCCGCGAAGATCCCCTTGCAGCCGGAGCCGAAGATGCAGGCCCAAGAAGAGGTCAGCCAAGTGAGGTCACAGCGAAAGACCTGACGGGAGTCGGCGGGATCGGTGAACTCCACCCACGATCGCGGGAAGTCGAGAGGGACCTCTGGCACCGGCACAGCGTATGTGCGCCGGGTAGCGTTCGCGTCATGCGGCTTGGTGTCCTCGACGTCGGGTCGAACACCGTGCACTTGTTGGTCGTTGATGCCCATGCCGGCGCGCCGCCCACCCCCGCCTACTCACACAAGATGCAGCTGCGACTGGCCGAGCTCGTCAACCACGACGGCGCGATCGGCGTGCAGGGCGAGAAGCGGCTGATGGAGTTCGTCGCCGAGGCGCTGGAGGTGGCCGAGGACAAGGGCGTCGAGCAGGTGCTCGCGTTCGCGACGTCGGCGGTCCGGGACGCCACCAACGGGGTCGATGTCATCCACCGTGTGCGCAAGGCCCACGACGTGGAGCTGCAGGTCCTGTCGGGGGACGAGGAGGCCCGTGTGACGTTCCTGGCGGCCCGTCGCTGGTACGGCTGGTCGGCCGGCCGGCTGCTCGTGCTTGACATCGGCGGCGGATCGTTGGAGGTTGCCTCGGGCCGCGAGGAGGACCCCGATGTCTCGGTGTCGCTGCCGCTCGGTGCCGGCCGGCTTACCCGGGACTGGTTCGCCGAAGACCCGCCGAGCGGCAAGGACGTCAAGGCGCTGCGTAAGCACGTGCGGTCGAGCTTCGCGCACGACATCGGCCTGGTCACCCGACGTGGCTCGCCGGACCGCGTGGTCGGCACGTCGAAGACCTTCCGGTCCCTCGCCCGGCTCGCGGGTGCGGCGCCGTCGGCTGAGGGGCCTTATGCCCGGCGCACCCTGACCGCGCACTCGGTGCACGACTGGCTGCCCCGGTTGGCCTCGATGTCGGCCGCGCAGCGGGCGGCCCTGCCCGGGGTATCCGAGGGCCGGTCCCGGCAGCTGCTCGCCGGAGCGCTCGTCGCTGAGGCGGCGATGGACCTGCTCGAGGTCAGCGAGCTCGACATCTGTCCGTGGGCGCTGCGGGAGGGCGTGATCCTTCGTCGCTTGGACCAGCTCTTCGACGACCTACGCTGACCGTCATGGGTGGTGTCCGGGTACCTGAGGCCAGGGTCACCCTGTCGACCGCGTCCACCTACCCGGAGGGCGTCGGTTCGGCGTTCGACATCGCGGCCCGGCTCGGTTACGACGGCGTCGAGCTGATGGTGATGAACGACCCGATCAGCCAGGACGTGGACGCGGTGCGCCGGCTGTCCGACCACAACGGCATGCCGGTGCTGTCCGTGCATGCCCCCTGCCTGCTCATCACGCAGCGAGTCTGGGGCACAGACCCGTGGGGCAAGCTCGAGAAGGCCAAGGACGCGGCCGAGCGGCTCGGCGCCGACGTGGTGGTGGTGCACCCGCCGTTTCGTTGGCAGCGCGAGTATGCGCGGGGGTTCGTCGAGGGCATCGCGCGGATGGAGGACGAGACGGCAGTCCGGTTCGCGGTGGAGAACATGTACCCCTGGCGGGCGGCGAGTCGGGAGCTGGCCGCGTACGCCCCGGCGTGGGACCCCACCGACGAGGATTTCGAACATCTCACGCTCGACCTGTCGCACACCGCGGTATCCGGGTCGGATGCGATCGCGATGGCGGCCGGCTTCGGTGACCGGCTGGCGCACCTGCACCTCGCGGACGGGACCGGTTCAGCGCGCGACGAGCACCTGGTGCCCGGTCGCGGCTCTCAGCCGTGCGCACAGCTGCTGGAGTCCTTGGCCCGCAACGGTTTTGCGGGTCACGTGACCATCGAGGTGTCGACCCGGCGGGTGCCGACGCACGAGGACCGCGAGTCAGACCTGGCCGAGGCGCTGGCGTTCGCCCGGCTGAACCTGGCCAGTGCGGTCGCGGATCACCGGCCATGAGCCAGTCCGCGAACGTTGACGCCGGCGGGGTCGGTACGCCGTCCCAACGTCGCCAACGCCCACAGTCGCCGGCCGACCGACCGGTGACGTCGCCGCGACGTCGTGGCCGACCAGCGACCGATGACAGCGAGGACAAGCGGGCAGCGATCCTGGCGGCGGCGCGGGTCGCGTTCGCCGAACGTGGCTACGACGGCGCCTCGGTCCGTGCGATCGCGGCCGCGGCCGGTGTCGACCCGGCGCTCGTCCACCACTACTTCGGAACCAAGGAGCATCTGTTCGTCGAGACGATGCAGCTGCCGATCGATCCCGCCGTCGTGGTTCCACAGATCCTGGCCGGGCCAGCTGATGAGCTTGGCGAACGGGTGATCGGCTTCTTCTTGTCCGTCTGGTCGAACGACGAGGCCCGGGCACCGTTCCTCACGTTGATCCGGTCAGCGATGACGCACGAGCATGCGGCAACCATGCTTCGCCAGTTCATCGCGCGCGAGCTGCTCCGACCGATCGCGGCCGCTGTCGGTGGTGCCGAGGACGCGGAGCTGCGAGCCGCCCTGGTCGGGTCCCACCTGATCGGCGTTGCGATGCTCCGCTACGTGGTGCGCATAGAGCCGCTGGCGTCCGCGTCGCACGACGAGATCGTGGCTCATGTCGCGCCGACCATCCAGCGCTACCTGGCCCCGGGGATCGACGCTCGCGGGGGTTGACATCGGAGGTCGACGACCCTCAATATTCATCGTATGGTGAATTATGCGATTGGGGTCGACCGGCTGGTCGTCGACCGCGGCGGGCGACGGGTGCTCGACGATGTCTCGTTCACCGTGACCGAGGGCGAAGTCGTCGGACTGCTCGGCCCCAGCGGCTGCGGGAAGTCGACCCTGATGCGCGCGCTGGTGGGCGTCCAGATCGTCAAGAGCGGGCGGGTGGAACTCCTGGGGCGGCCGGCCGGATCGGCCGACCTGCGACGCCGCGTCGGCTACGTGACCCAGGCGCCGTCGGTCTACGCCGACCTGTCGGTGCACGCCAACCTTCGATACTTCGCCACGATTGTCGGCGCGCCGCGCTCGGACGTCGACCGAGTGATCGACCAGGTCGACCTGGCCTCGCACGCGGACACCTTGGTCGGGCGGCTGTCCGGCGGCCAGGTCAGCCGGGTATCGCTGGCGACTGCCCTACTCGGGACTCCAGAGCTGCTGGTGCTGGATGAGCCGACGGTCGGCCTCGACCCGGTGCTTCGTCGCGACCTGTGGAACCTGTTCCACCGGCTCGCAGCCACTGGCGTGACGCTGCTGGTCTCGAGTCACGTCATGGACGAGGCATCCCGCTGCTCTCGTCTCTTGCTGATGCGAGAGGGGCAGATCCTGGCCGACGACAGCCCCGACGGCCTGTTGTCGGATACCGCGGCCGCGGATGTCGAAGCTGCATTCCTTCAGCTCGTCGACGCGGCCGCTGCTCGGGACGCGAGCACAGCATGAGCGCCACCCACACCCTCGCCACCGCCGCCCGAGTCGGCGGCCAGCTGCGCAACGACCACCGCACCCTCGCCTTGATCATGCTCGTGCCGTCGCTGCTCATGGGGTTGCTGGCATGGATGCTGCCGGCGGACGACTTCGACCAGTGGGGTCCAGCGCTCCTCGGGATCTTCCCGCTGCTCGTGATGTTCCTCGTGACCTCGGTGGCCACCCTGCGCGAACGAACCAGCGGCACGCTCGAGCGGCTGCTCACCATGCCGCTGGGCAAGGGCGACTTCGTCTTCGGCTATGCGATCGCGTTCGGCACGTTGGCCGTGGTGCAGTCGTTGGTGGTCGCCGGGCTGTCCTTCGGCGTGTACGGCATGGACACGCGCGGACCCGCGTGGGCGTTCATCCTGATCGCGGTGGTCAACGCCGTCCTCGGGACCGCGCTCGGACTGTTCGTCAGCGCCTTCGCGAGCTCGGAGTTCCAGGCCGTGCAGTTCATGCCGGCGTTGCTGCTCCCGCAGCTGCTGCTGTGCGGACTTATCGTGCCGCGGGATGAGCTCCCCACTGTGCTCGGCTGGATCTCCGACGTGCTGCCGCTGTCGTATGCGATCGACGCCGTCATGGAGCTGGGCGTCTCGGCCCAGACGACGAATGCCTACTGGGGGGACATCGTGATCGTGTCCGCATACGGGCTCGGGCTCTTGGGGCTGGGAGCCGCGACGTTGCGCCGTCGGACCCCCTGAGCTCGCCGCGCCGCGTACCGTGGGCCCGTGATCAGACGAACCCTCCTGACGTTGTCGCGCAGCAAGCAGCTCGAGCACCTGGTCGGCAGCGCACCGATCTCGCGCAGCGTGGTCCACCGGTTCGTCGCGGGCGAGACGACCGCCGAGGCGGTCACTGTGACGCGGACGCTGATCGAGAGCGGCCGCAGTGTCACCATCGACAACCTCGGCGAGGACGTCGTCGACCTCGAGCACGCCAACCTCACCCGCGACCGGTACCTCGATCTCCTGACCAGGTTGTATGAGAACCAGCTCACCCACGGCACGGAGGTGTCGGTCAAGCTGTCTGCCGTTGGCCAGGCCCTGCCGGGCGACGGGGAGAAGATCGCGCTGGAGAACGCGCACGCGATCTGTCAGGCCGCGCACGCCGTGAGCACGACCGTCACCCTCGACATGGAGGACCACACCACCACCGACTCGACACTGTCGATCGTGCGCGAGCTACGCCGCGACTTCCCGCAGACCGGCGCGGTGGTCCAGGCATATCTCCACCGCACCGAGGAGGACTGCCGCGAGCTGGCCTTCGAAGGGTCCCGGGTTCGACTGTGCAAGGGGGCATACAAGGAGCCAGCGACGGTCGCCTTCCAGTCCAAGGCGGACGTCGACCGGTCCTACGTGCGCTGCCTGAAGGTGCTCATGGCGGGCCAGGGCTATCCGATGGTGGCGTCGCACGACCCGCGGCTGATCGACATCGCCGGTGCGCTGGCCATCCGCTATGACCGGCCAAAGGGCACCTACGAGTACCAGATGCTCTACGGTGTGCGACCGCACGAGCAGGAGCGGCTGGCCGCCGAGGGCGAGACCATGCGCGTGTACCTGCCGTACGGCGACGACTGGTACGGCTACATGGTCCGACGGATGGCCGAGAAACCCGCCAACCTGACCCTGTTCTTGAAGTCACTGACGTCGAAGAACTAAGCCCGCGGTATCCGGCGGCAGCCGACTGCGTGGCCGTGACAGACTGCGGCGCGTGAGCCTGACCGCGATCTTCGGCGCCGGCGTGATGGGGGAGACCCTGCTGGCCGGGTTGCTGCGAGCCGGGTGGCAGACCGACGAGCTGCTCGTCACCGAGCGCCGGCCGGAGCGGGCCGCCGAGCTGCGCGAGAAGCACGGTGTCGAGGTACTCGATAACTCCGCGGCCGCACAGAAGGCGTCAACGCTCGTGCTGGTCGTCAAGCCGCAGGACATGGGCACACTCCTCGACGAGATCTCGCCGCACGTGCAGCGAGACGCGCTTGTCGTCTCGCTCGCCGCGGGCATCACGACCGCATTTCTCGAGTCGCACCTGCCGCAGGGCGTCGCCGTGGTACGTGTCATGCCGAACACGCCGGCGCTGGTCGACGAAGGGATCGCGGCGATCTCGCCCGGGTCGCACTGCGACGACGACCACCTCGGTGTCGCCGAGCGCCTGCTGGCGGCGACCGGCAAGGTCGTCCGCGTCCCCGAGAAGCACCAGGACGCCGTCACGGCCATCAGCGGCTCCGGTCCGGCGTACATCTTCTACGTGGTCGAGGCGATGATCGAGGCCGGTGTGTTGCTCGGCCTGCCCCGGGCGACAGCTACTGAGCTCACGGTCCAAACGCTGGTCGGCGCGGCCAAGATGCTCCGCGAGACCGGCGAGCATCCGACCGTGCTGCGCGAGAACGTCACGTCGCCGGCTGGTACAACGGTCGCGGCGCTGCGCGAGCTGGACGACCACAAGGTGCGGGCAGCGTTCCTCACCGCCATGGAGGCGGCGCGAGACCGGTCCCGCGAGCTGGCGAGCGGTCATGGCTGACCCGGACGCGGCTGGGCCGCCGGTCCGGCGCACCGACGTA
The DNA here is from genome assembly GCA_040510995.1 of Candidatus Nanopelagicales bacterium. GTDB lineage: Bacteria > Actinomycetota > Actinomycetes > JBEVHX01 > JBEVHX01 > JBEVHX01. The sequence goes on along the minus strand of JBEVHX010000031.1, from coordinate 11,966 downwards.
CCGCCGTTCGACGTGGTCGTGCTCGGGCCCGACGACTGGCCCCGGCTGCGGATGATCCGGCTGGAGGCGCTGGCCGAGTCGCCCACCTCGTTCGGGTCGACCCTCGCCCGCGAGGAGCGGTTTGAGGAGGCCGACTGGCGCGATCGGCTCCAGGGGTCCTTCAACTGTGTCGCGCACGTGGACGGAGTGGACGCGGCGCTCGTCGGCGGTTTCCTGCCCGGCGAGGTGCCGGTCGATGCCGAGCTGGTGTCGCTGTGGGTTCGTCCGGAGTACCGCGGCCACGGCTACGGCGGGCACCTGGTCGAGACGGTGCTGCTGTGGGCGTCAACGATCGGGTGTGAGTCGGTCTTCGCGTGGGCGACGGAGTCGAACGAGGCGGCGATCGTCATTTACGAGAATCACGGGTTCGTCCGCACGGGGGATCGCCAGCCGCTGCCCAGTCACCCCGACCTGTTTGAGATCGGCATGCGCCGCATCCTCTGAGCCCAACTCGCGAGTCTGGATGTTGCCGGGGTTGACGGCGTCCACATTCGCAAGGTCAGTCGAGCTGGCCGAACCTGTCGAGCGCCTCGATGGTCCCCGCCACGACCAGGATGTCGCCCTTGTTCACCACCGTCTCCGGCAGGGCGAACGTGTAGGAGTCCCGCTGCGGGTTGATGGCGACGACGGTCACGCCGTACTTTGCCCGGAACTTCGCATCGCTCAGTGACTTGCCCCACGCCTCGCGCGGTGCCTCCGTACGGGACATCGCGAACTCGCCGAACTCGATGTAGTCGAGCATCCGTCCGCCGACGAGGTGGGCGACCCGCACCCCCATGTCCGCCTCGGGAGCGATCACGTGCTGAGCGCCGATGCGCCGCAGGATTCGCGCGTGCTGCTTGCTGACCGCGTGCGCCCAGATCTCGTTGACGCCGAGCTCGGACAGCAGGCTGACCGTGAGGATGCTGGCTTCAATGTGCTCGCCGATGCCGACGACCGCCCGGTGGAAGTCGGGGACACCAAGCTGCCGCAGGGCGTCCTCGTCGGTCGCGTCCGCCTGCACCGTATGCGTGAGTCGGTCGGCATACCGCTGCACGAGCCTGGCGTCGAGGTCGATGGCCATGACCTCGACCTCGAGGTCGGCCAGGGTCAGGGCGAGCGCGCTGCCGAACCGCCCGAGGCCGATGACCAGGACCGGGCCGTGGGTCGGGGTCTTAGCCATAACTATCCAATGATGGGTCGCTCCTCCGGAAGTCGATAGCGCACGGCTCGTTCCCGCAGCGCGAGCGCGGACACGATCGTGACGGGTCCGAGTCGGCCGATGAACATCATGGCGATGACCACCGCTTCGGCCGAGCTGTTCAGCTCGTTCGTGATCCCGGTGGAAAGGCCGACCGTGGCCAAGGCGGACCCGGCCTCGAACAGTGCCTCGCTGAGCGTGACATCCGCAGGGGTGAACGCCAGGATCAGCAGCGTCCCCCCGACCAACACACCCACGTACAGCAGTGCCACGGTGATGGCCAGTCTGATCGCCGGCGTCGCGATCCGACGCAGCCCCAGATGCACCTCCGGGTCGCCGCGAATCTGCGCCATGATCACGAAGCCCAGGATGGCGAAGGTCGTCACCTTGACACCACCAGCCGGCCCGGCCGGCCCTCCGCCGATGAACATCAGGACGTTCGTGGCAAGCAACGACTCCTCGGTCAGCCCACCTATATCGATCGTGTTGAAGCCGGCCGTGCGGGCGCTCACCGACGTGAAGCCGGCCGCGAGTATCTTCGTCGGCCCAGACAGGTCACCGAGGGTGCGCTGGTTGGTCCATTCGAAGAGCACATATGCGGCGGTGCCACCCACGATCAGGGTCGCGGTCATCGCCACGACGATGCGGGTATGCATCGTCCAGGTCCGCGGCGAGCGCCACTCGCGGATCAGCTCGAAGGCAGCCGGAAAGCCAAGGCTGGCGACGACCACGGCGAACATCACTGACAGGCAGAACCACCAGTCCCCGACGAAGCCGACCAGATTGTCGCTGTAGAGCGCATACCCCTGATGGTTATAGGCGGTGATGGAGGTGAACAGACCGGACCAGGCGGCCTCGCCAATCGGGTTGTCGTACGCCGTCGTAAGCCGAATCGTCAGCAGCAGGGCCGTGATGAACTCCACCGTGACGGTGATGAGCCCGACGCCGATCAAGACCCGACGGACATCGCCAAGGTCGAGCGTCTGCGTCTCCTGCTGTGCCATCAATCGTGAGCGCAAACCCATCCGCCGATAGACGACCAGCGCGAACAACGACGCCAGGGTGGTGATGCCGAACCCGCCGATCTGGACCAGGACGGCGACGACCACATGACCGAATGTGGACCAGTACGTCGCGAAATCGACCGTCGACAGCCCAACGACGCACACTGACGAGGTCGAGGTAAACACGGCGGTGGAAAACGGTGCGCTGTCAGGTCCGGCGCGGGCCACCGGCAGCATGAGCAGCCCGGTGCCGATGGCGATAGCCACGGCAAAGACCGTGACGGCGATCACCGCCGGCCGGCGCGTCCGCCCCGACGACATGGCTCGCTGGGTGCGGGTGCCGAGGCGCGCGAAGACATGCGCGCCACTGTCGACCTCGCCGCTCAACGACTGGTCCTCTCATGACAGGCCCTCGAAGCAGGGCGATCACGACGAGTGGGATCCACCTCCGCCATGATCGGCCAAGTGCGGCACCAGTTTCGTCATGATCGGCGGTGCCGGAGCAGTTTCGTCGTGATCGTGAAGGCAGGCGTCGCGCGGCGATGACGTAGCCTCGGCCCGGTGAGCGATCGAGCGTGCTTCGTCTGGGACGACGCGCTTGTCCACTACGACTTCGGTCCGGGCCACCCGCTAGCGCCGATCCGCGTGGCGCTGGCCGTCCGCCTGGTCCGAGAGCTCGGTCTGCTGGACGGCCAGGTCGATGTTGTCGCCGCCAAACCCGCGTCGGATCACGCGCTGCTCCGGGTTCACACCGCCGACTACATCGAGGCGGTCCGCCGCGCAGGCGACGGTGTCGTGTCGATGGACCTGGCACACGGCCTCGGCACCCCGGACGACCCGATCTTCGACGGGATGCATGAGGCGTCGGCCCTGGTCGCCGGGGCCACGCTCGCCGCCGTCGGCGCCGTCATCGAGAGCCGGGCCGGTCACGCGGTCAATCTCGCGGGCGGGCTGCACCACGCGATGCCTGACTCGGCGTCCGGCTTCTGCATCTACAACGACGTCGCCGTCGGCATCGGGGCCGCCCTGGACGACGGCGTCGAGCGCATCGCCTACCTCGACGTCGACGTCCACCACGGTGACGGTGTGGAGCGGATCTTCTGGGACGACCCACGGGTGCTCACGATCTCGCTGCACGAGTCCCCCCGCTCCTGCTTCCCGGGCACGGGCTTCTCGGAGGACGTCGGCGGCCGGGCCGCGGAAGGGTATGCGGTCAACGTCCCACTGCCAGCGGGCACGCGCGACGCGGCCTGGTTGCGCGCCTTCGATGCGGTCGTGCCGCCGTTGCTGGCCGAGTACCGCCCGCAGCTGCTGGTCTCCCAGCATGGCTGTGACTCCCACGTGGTCGACCCGCTGGCCAACCTCGCGTTGACGGTGGATGGCCAGCGAGCCGCATACGAACGCATTCACGATCTTGCGCACGACCACTCTGATGGACGCTGGGTTGCCACGGGCGGCGGCGGATACGCGCTGGTCGAAGTGGTGCCGCGCGCCTGGGCGCACCTCGTGGGCATCCTCACGCACCACCCCGTCGATCCCGGGCGCGTCGTCCCCGAGGTCTGGCGTCGGTACGCGGAGAAGATGACACAGGTGACGCCACCGACCCGGATGACCGACGCGCCGGCTGGCTTTGCCGCCCCCGATGCGATTGACGTCCCGGCGTGGGTGGACGGGTTCGACCCGGCGGATCCGGTGGACCGGGTCATTCAGGCAACGCGTAAGGCCGTGTTCCCGTTCCACGGGCTGGACCCGGCTCACTGAAACCTTCGGTTTCCCCTGCGGGACGGTCGTGCGGGACATACTCTCGCAGGCATCGGGTAAGCAACGACGCGGTGGCGTCCGGGGCAGGCCGTCACCGAGAACGCTGCGCTCCATCGTCCATCAGCGAGGACCGAGGCCATGTCCACGATCCCGAACGAACGACCTCTCTCCGAGGTCCGGTTCTTGACGGTCGCCGAGGTGGCCGACGCGATGAGGGTCTCCAAGATGACCGTCTACCGGCTCGTGCATTCCGGTGAGCTGCCCGCGTTGCGGGTCGGGCGTTCCTTCCGGGTGCCGGAGCAGGCCGTGCATGACTACCTGCGGCAGGCCTTCGTCGAGGCCGGCTGACGGTCTCGCGGGCACGGGGTCGCTCGCCCCACGAGTACGCTGGGGCCTCCCGCGCGCCCGGCACGGGACATGGTCCAGCTGACCGGAGAGCAACGAGGTTTCCGACGTGGGTTCTGTCATCAAGAAGCGCCGCAAGCGCATGGCGAAGAAGAAGCACCGCAAGTTGTTGAAGAAGACCCGCGTACAGCGCCGCAACAAGAAGTAGTCGCCTCGTGTCCGCCCAGGTCGTGCTCGTCACCGGAGTCTCCCGCTACCTGGGGGGCCGCCTGGCACGGGCGCTCCAAGCCGACCCCACAGTCGAGCGGGTGATCGGGGTTGACGTCGTCCCACCGAAGCACGACCTTGGCGGGGCCGAGTTCGTGCGGGCCGACATCCGCAATCCGATCATCGCCAAGGTGATCACGGCGGCCGAAGTCGACACCGTCGTGCACATGGCGGTCATCGCGACGCCGTCGGGTGCGGGTGGTCGGACGACGATGAAAGAGATCAACGTCATCGGCACCATGCAGCTGCTGGCCGCCTGCCAGAAGGCATCGACGGTCCGCAAGCTCGTGGTCAAGTCCTCGACGACCGTGTACGGCGCGTCCCCCAAGGACCCGGCGCTCTTCACCGAGGAGATGAACCCGCGGGAGATCCCGCGGTCGGGGTTCGCCAAGGACTCGGTCGAGGTCGAGGGGTACGTGCGCGGCTTCGGACGTCGCCGGCCGGATGTCCAGGTCACGATGCTGCGCTTCGCGAACGCGCTCGGTCCGGCGATCCAGACCCCGCTCACGGCGTACTTCGAGCTGCCGGTCATCCCGACGCTGTTCGGCTTCGACGGGCGGCTCCAGTTCGTTCATGAAGACGATGTGATCGCCGCGCTGGGGCTCGCGACCAGGGCGGACCACCCCGGGACCTACAACATCGCCGGCGACGGTGTGCTGACCCTGTCCCAATGCGTACGCATCGCCGGCCGACCCTCGGTGTCGCTGCTCTCGCCGTTCGTGTCGGTCGTCGGCGGCCTGGTTCGTCGCGCCCGACTGGTCGACTTCTCCCCCGAGCAGGTGCGCTTCCTGTCCTACGGTCGAGCGGTGGACACCTCTCGGATGCGGTCGGCGCTGGGCTTCAACCCCGCCTACACAACCCGCGAGACCTTCGAGGAATTCGTGACCAGCCGCAAACTGCGCCTCGTGCAGCCGCAGCAGGTTCAGCAGGTCGAGAAGACGCTGGTCAGCGCGCTGACCGGAGGTGGTCCCGATGCCTGAGGCTCGGGTGATACCGATCGGCGAGGGCGACGGCGGGAAGTCGCGACGTGCAACGGCCGGCGTCGCGGCGACCCCTCCGCGCAAGCGAGCGGTCCGGCCGAAACCGGCATCGGCCGCCGAGGCACCCTCGCCGACACCGGATGTGGTACCCAGCGAGCCAGCAGACGCGGTCGAGGTCCCGGCCTCGTCGGCAGGTGGTGGGTGGGATCGACGCGTCGCGTCGACGCTGGCCTTCCTGCGTCGCCGGATCACCGGCGACTTCCAGGTGGATGACTTCGGGTACGACGCCGAGCTCACCGACAATGTCTTGGTTCCGCTGCTGCGTCCGCTGTTCGGCAAGTGGTTCCGGGTCGAGGTGCGTGGCATCGACAACGTGCCCTCCAAGGGCGCCGCGCTGATCGTCGCGAACCACTCCGGCACGGTTGCGCTGGACTCGCTGATGACGCACGTGGCCCTGCACGACCGGCATCCCGCCCAGCGCAACCTGCGGATGCTCGGGGCCGACCTGGTCTGGCAGACGCCGTTGCTCGGCGAGATTTCCCGGAAGGCCGGCCACACGTTGGCGTGCAACGAGGACGCGATCCGGCTGCTGTCCAACGGCGAGGTCGTCGGCGTGTGGCCGGAAGGATTCAAGGGGGTCGGCAAGCCGTTCTCGGAGCGGTACAAGCTGCAGCGCTTCGGCCGCGGGGGCTTCGTCTCGACCGCGCTCCGAACCGGCGCGCCGATCATCCCGGTGTCGATCGTGGGTGCCGAGGAGATCTATCCGATCATCGGCGATGCGAAGCTCCTCGCCCGACTGCTCGGGCTGCCGTACTTCCCGATCACGCCCACCTTCCCCTGGCTTGGCCCGATCGGGCTCATTCCGCTCCCGTCCAAGTGGATCATCGAGTTCGGCAACCCGATCCCCACGGACGGGTTCGGTGAGAACGCGGCCGACGACCCGATGCTCGTGTTCAACATCACCGACCAGGTCCGCGAGACCATTCAGCACACGCTGTACTCACTGCTCATGCAGCGCCGATCCGTCTTCGTCTGAACCCGCCCAGGGGGCCGCGATTCGGCCAAGGATCGGTTAGCCTCACCTCACTATGGAGGGCACGGCCAGGATCGAGGTCCAGGACGTCCGCAAGACGTTCGGCGACATCGTCGCGCTCGACGACGTCTGCCTCGACGTGGTCGCCGGGCAGACCATGGCGCTGCTCGGCCCAAGCGGATGCGGGAAGACCACCCTGCTGCGGGCCATCGCCGGCCTGGAGCGGCCGGACCGTGGCCGGATCCGCCTCGGCGGCGACGAAGTGGACGGCCCGCGGCGGCACGTCCCGCCAGAGCGTCGCCGGGTCGGCCTCGTCTTCCAGGACTGGGCGCTGTTTCCGCACCTGAGCGTCGCGCGCAACGTCGCATACGGGCTGTCCCGCGCCGAGATCGCGGCCGGCCGCGTCCAGGAGACCCTCGACATGGTCCGGCTTGGCGACCTGGCGCACCGCAAGCCGCACGAGCTGTCCGGCGGTCAGTCACAGCGGGTCGCCCTGGCTCGGGCCTTGGCACCGCGACCGCGCGTGATGCTGTTCGACGAGCCGTTCTCCAGCCTCGACACCGACCTGCGTGTCCGGCTGCGGGCCGAGGTCGTCGAGCTGATGCAGCGGGTGGGCATGACCGCGGTGTTCGTCACCCACGACCAGGAGGAGGCGTTCGCCCTCGGTCACGAGGTCGCCATCATGCGCAACGGGCGCATTGTGCAGGCCGGCACCGCCGCGGAGGTCTACGAGCGGCCGGCGGACGCCTGGCTGGCGGGCTTTGTTGGTGAAGCGAACTTGCTGCCGGTCGACGTGCCGGGCAGCCCGGCGTACACCGTGATCGGGCCCGTGCCGTTGCGCAACGGCGCCGCTAAAGCCAGCCACGGACACGTCCTGGTCCGGCCGGAACACATCCGGCTGGAGTCCGGCGGCGACGGCACGGTCACGTCGGTCGAGTTCCACGGCCACGACACGTCATACCGCGTTCAGCTCGGTCGGTCCTCGGTGCTCGTTCGACAGATGTCGGCGCCGGTCCACCAAGCAGGAGACCCCGTGACGCCGCGCTACGTCGGGCCGGAGACCACCGTCTACGCCGGACGGTGAGATCGGGTTCCTGACCGGGTAAGGTCAGCCTTGCCTTACCACCGGATCGGGACGGACGGGTTCATGCCACCTCACACCCCGCGACGCCTGCCCGCAACCGCGCTCGCGACCATGGTCGCGCTCGTGACCACCACCTTCCTGACCTCGTGCTCCGACGACGGCGAAACCCTCACCATCTACTCGGGGCGCACCGAGAACCTGGTCGGCCCGATCCTTGAGAACTTCACCGAGGAGACCGGGATCGACGTCGAGGTGCGGTACGGCCAGTCAGCGGACCTGGCGCTGCTGATCGAGCAGGAAGGCGACCGGAGCCCAGCCGACGTGTTCTTGTCGCAGAGCCCGGGCGCAATCGGCTTCTTGGCGCAGGACGACCGCCTCGCGCCGCTGCCGCCGGCGACCCTCGAGCTGGTCGACGAGTCGGTGCGCAGCGCCGCGGGCACCTGGGTCGGCATGAGCGGCCGGATTCGCACCTTGGTGTACAACACCGACCTGGTCGACCCGGCCACGCTGCCCACCTCCGTTCTCGACCTGACCGGCGAGCAGTACCACGGGCAGGTGGCGCTCGCGCCGGCGAACGGCTCGTTCCAAGACTTCGTCACCGCGCTGCGGGAAACGCACGGCGACGAGGTCGCGAGCGAGTGGCTGACCGGCATGGCGGCGAACGACGCGCCGGTGTACGCGGACAATACGGCGATCGTCCAGGCCGTGGCCCGCGGTGAGGTGCCGATGGGGTTGGTCAACCACTACTACAACTTCCGGGCCAAGGCGGAGAACCCTTCCCAGCCGACGGAGAACTACTTCTTCCCCGACGGTGACATCGGCTCGCTGCTGCTCGCCACGGCGATCGGTGTGCTCGACAGCAGCGACGACATCGAGCTGGCCGACCAGCTGGTCTCGTTCATGCTGGGCGAGCATGCGCAGACGTTCTTCAGCGAAGAGACCTTCGAGTACCCACTGGCTGCCGGCGTCCAGCCGGCCGGGGGGCTGCCGCCGATGTCGGACATCCAGTTCGCGACGTTCGACGTCGACAGCCTCGGCGGTGGCCTGCAACGCACTCTGGAGCTGATCGAGGAGAGTGGTCTCGACGGGTGAGCAGAGCGATCGGACGCCTGCGGTCGTCCTGACCGGAGCCGCCGCACAGTCCCGCTCGGCGCGGTCGCGGCGACGGCCCCGGCCGGTGCTGTCCGTGGTCGTCGTGCTGGTCGCGTTGCTGTTCCTCGCCCCCTTCGGCTACCTGGTCCTCGAGGCGATCGGATCCGGCTCGCGGTTCGTCGACATCATCACGTCGTCGTCGATCCGACGCCCGCTGGCCAACTCGCTCGTCCTTGCCGGTACGGTCAGCCTGACCTGCGCAGCTGTCGGCACCCTGCTCGCAGTCTTGGTCATGCGCACTGACCTGCCTTGGCGGGGCAGCTGGCGACTGTTGCTGGCACTCCCTCTGGTCATGCCATCGTTCGTGGCGGCAACAGCGTTCGTTGCGGCGTTCGGTCGCGGCGGGTTGATCCCCGCCCTGCCACGTCCGGAAGGGTTCTGGGGCGCATATGTCGTGCTCACGCTGCTGAGCTACCCGTACGTGTACTTGCCGGTGGTGGGCCGGCTGTCGTCGACGTCGCCCTCCGCGGAGGAAGCATCTCGGCTGCTCGGCCGTGGGCCGCTGCGCACGCTGCTCCGGGTCTTGCTCCCGCAACTTCGCCCGGCGGTGCTGGGTGGCGCGCTCCTGGTCTTCCTCTACGTTCTCAGCGACTTCGGCGCGGTGTCGTTGCTGCGCTACGACACCATCACCCGGGTGCTGTACGCCTCGCGCCTGCTCGACCCGGCGCTGTCGCTGACGCTCGGCCTGCTCCTCGGAGCCATCGCCCTCGCAGTCGCGCTCGCTGCCGCCCGAATCGCTGGTGACGACGTCACGGGTCGTTCGCGAGCTGGCCGCCTGCCTCGGTATGCGCTGAGGCGGTGGCGCTGGCCGTCGTGCCTGCTGGTGGCCCTCCCGGTGGCTGCGGGGCTCGCCGCGCCGGTTGCAGTGTTCGTGGTGTGGGTGGTGCGCGGATCAAGCACCGTCGGCGTCGGCTACTCCGGGCTCGGCGACGACCTCGGTTTCCTCGCAGAACCCACGCTCGGTTCGTCCGCTGCGGCATTGGCCGCCGCTGTGGCCGCGATGGTCGTCGTGTTGCCGGTCGCATACCTGTCGGTTCGTCGAGCCACGTGGTGGACCGGGCTGTCCGCCGCGGTGGTCTCCTCGGTGTTTGCGCTGCCGGGGATCGTGGTCGCGCTTGCTCTCGTTGCGTGGGCGGTCAGCGCGCCGCGCAGCTTCGCCCCCCTCTACCAGAGCTTCCCGCTGCTGATCCTCGGGTATGTGCTGCACTTCGGGGCGCAGTCGCTGCGCTCGTCGCAGGCAGCGATTGGGTCCGTCCCCGCCGCGCTGGACGAATCGGCATCGGTGCTCGGTGCTGGAGCCCGGCGCAGGTTCGTCACCATCGACCTGCCGCTGATCCTGCCCGGCGTGCTCGCCGGCGGCGGGCTCGTGCTGCTGTCCACGCTCAAGGAGCTGCCGGCCACCCTGCTGTTGGCGCCTACCGGCTTCGAGACGCTTGCGACAACCATCTGGAACGCGGCCGAGGACGGCTTCTACGCCGAGGTCGGCATCGCGTCGTTGGTTCTGCTGCTGCTGTCGGCGCTGCTCACCTGGATCCTGGTGCTGCGCCCCGCACAACGCGGCTGACGGTCAGCTCGGTCGGCGGCGCCGGTCGATCGCGATCGCGGTGGCCGCGATCCCGCTGACCGCGGTCACGCCGGCGGCCACCGGGAGTGCGACTCTCGCCGCCTTGCGGCCGGTGCGGAAGTCGCGGATCTCCCAGCCCAGGTCGCGGGCGTGCCGTCGGAGCTCGCGGTCGGGGTTGATCGCGGTGGGGTGGCCGACCAGCGAGAGCATCGGTACGTCGTTGATGGAGTCGCTGTAGGCGGCGCACCGCGAGAGGTCCAAGCCTTCACGCGCGGCCAGCGCCTTCACCGCCTCTGCCTTGCCTGCGCCGTGCAGGGGCAGGCCAACCAGCGAGCCCGTGTAGACGCCGTTGCGGATCTCGGAGACTGTGCCGAGTGCACCGGTGAGGCCGAGCCGCTTCGCGATGATGGTCGCCAGCTCCATCGGGGCCGCGGAGACCAGCCAGACCCGTTGCCCCTGGTCCATGTGGTGGCGAGCGATCGACAGGGTCCCGCCGTAGATCCGGCCGGCAATGGACTCGTCGAAGACGTCTCGGCCAATCCGGACGATCTCGTCGACCCGGCGACCGGCGACGAACTTGAGCGCCACCGTGGTGGCGTCGGCCATGTCCTCCATGTCCTCGCCCGCGATACGGAACTTCGCCTGCTGCTGCAGGAACTGCGCGACGTCCTTGGTCGTAAAGAACCGCCGCTTGGCCAGACCCATCGCGAGGTAGAACACGGAGGCGCCCCGCACGATCGTGTTGTCGATGTCGAAGAACGCGGCGGCTGTCTTGTCCGGTTCATGGGTGAGCGCCGCCTCGACCACCGCGGCGGCAGCCGCAGCCTCACCCGCGATGACTGCCGGCGCGGTCGAGCGGCGCGCTGCCTCCGCGCCGGTCGATTTCTCCTGTTCCGATGCTGGCGGGGTCACTTCGGGTTCCACTCGGTCATCCGGTCCCAGCGCGGCCGTCATGCGGGCAGCGTACGTGCCACACTCGTGGATGTGGGCAGGAACGTGGCAGACCTCGTGCGGGATGCCGCAGCCCAGCGCCCGGACCATGTGGCGTTGGTTGATGGCGACCGGTCGATGACATGGGGCGAGGTGGACCGGGAGGTCAACGCGCTCGCTGGCGGCCTCGGAACGCTGGGGCTGCCGGCGCACTCACGGGTGGCGCTGGTGCTGGGCAACTCCATCGAGTTCGTTGTCTCGTGCTTCGCGATCCTGCGGGCCGGACTGGTCGCCGTGCCGCTGAACCCCGGCGGCACCGTGCCCGAACTGACGACCCAGCTCACGGACGCCGGTGCCGCGGTCGTCTTCTGCGATGACGAAGTCACGGGATCGGTGAGCCTCGCGGTCCCGTCCGCGCGCCTGGTCGTGGTCGGTGGCTCGGCCTCCTCGGAGCGGGAGGTCGACTACGCCCAGCTCCTCGAGCGTGGCGCGGGGCGTGGGGTCGAGGTCACCACGGGCGGCGAGGATCTTGCGATCCTGCTGTTCACCTCGGGGACTGGCGGGATGCCGAAGGGCGCGATGCTGTCGAATCGCGCGCTCCTGGCCAACGTCGACAACGTGCTGGCG
>JBEVHX010000030.1:0-13418 GCA_040510995.1 Candidatus Nanopelagicales bacterium | reverse complement strand
GCGGTTTGGAGCATGGTCGCGCGCGGCGCCCGCCTCGTCGAGTACTGGCACTGGCACTCGTTGCACTACGGAGCCGAGACCTACTGGGGCGGGATCCTTGGGCACAGCCTGGAGCCGGGCCGGATCTATGACGAGCTCTCATCAGTCGGCAATGAGCTGAAGGGTGCGGCCGACGTCGTCGGGCAGCTCAGCACGCACAGCGATGTCGGGGTGCTGGTCTCGGCCGAAAGCCGCTGGGCCATGGAGTTCATGGCCCCGCTGAGCGCGCCAGGGTCAGGCTGGTTCGGCGACAAGCAGTCTTACGACCGCATCCTCGCCGCGTTCTACCGCGGGCTGGTGGATGCTGGTCTTGCAGCTGACATCGTTGCCCCGCAACAACTGCCCGACGCCGACGAGATGGTTCGCAGGTGGCCGGTGCTCGTGGTGCCCGGGCTCTACATCGCCGCCGATGTCCTGCTGGCGCGACTGCGCGCATACGTGGAGGCGGGCGGGCATCTCGTTCTCACGCCACGCACCGGCTACGCCGACGAGGACGCGGTCGCGCGCTATGTCGTCATGCCCGGCGTGCTGCGGGACGTAGTGGGCGCGAGCTACCTGCACTTCACCAACCTGCGCTCGGCGGTCCCGATCGCCATTGCGGACTCAGCGGAGCTGTCCGGCGCGGGCACAGGATGGGCGGACGAGCTCATCCCCGACAGCGCGACGGTCCTCGCCCGCTACCAGCATCCGCACCTACGGGAGTTCGCCGCGGTGACAACCAACCCGTTCGGGAAGGGTCGCGCGACCTATGTCGGCACCGTCCCGGACCGCGCGCTTTCGGCGTCGCTGGCAAAATGGCTGGCAGCCGTGTCGCTCGACGAGGACCCGTGGCGGTCTGCGCGTCCGGCGTCGGTCACGTGCACGTCCAGCACCACGCCCGCCGGGCAGGTGGTCCGCTTCGTGCACAACTGGGGTTGGGAGCAGGCCGCCTTCGTCCTGCCGACCGCCGTCCGCGACGTGCTCTCACGCGCCGAGCTGGACGCAGGAGATCGGCTGGCGCTGGGGTCCTGGGATGTCCGAGTGCTGCTCGAGGAACCTGCATGAGTTCGTCAGCCGGTGAAGTCGTGGTCGGCCGCGGATTTGGGCCGGACACGACCGGCGCAGCCGCCTGGCAACAGGTCGAGATCGAGCTGACCGCGCGGCATGACCATGCCGACCCGTACAACGACATTGAGGTGTGGGCCGACTTCCGCTCCGAGGACGGCGAGACGCTGCGGCGCCCGGCCTTCTGGGACGGTGGCCAGACCTGGCGAGTCCGCTTCGCTCCGCTGGGGGGTAGCCAGCGGTGGACCTGGCTAACCGCGGCCTCGGTTGCCGACCCCGGACTCGCCGACCAACAGGGTGAGGTGACGGTGAGCGACTCCTCCGACGTCGATGACCCGTTCTCCGTCCACGGCTTCTGGCGCATGTCGCCAGGCGGCCGCAGCCTGATCCACGCGGATGGGACGCCGGCGTTGATGGTCGCGGACACTGCTTGGGCGCTGCCATGGCGGGCAACCGCTGAGGACGTCGGCGTGTATGCGGCCGACCGGCAGGCCAAGGGCTTCAACGCAGCACTGCTCATGACCGTCCAACCGGACATGCGGGCGATCGGTCCGCGTGACCGTACTGCGGACGAAGGCTTCGACGTGGGCTTTGAGGACCTGTCGGAGGGGCACCTGACCCAGCTGAATCCGGAGTACTTCCAGACCTTCGACGATCTCGTCGGGATCCTCCGCCGCCACGGGATCGTCGGCGTGCTGTCGCCAGTCTTCTTCGGGTTCGGCTGGAAGGGCCTCGACGTAGCCGGTCGGGTCATCCCTCCGTCCGAGTACGCGCGCTACTGCCGGTACCTCGTTGCCCGCTACGGCGCTGGTCCGGTTGTGTATCTCCCGGGTGCGGACGGCAGTGGCAAGGAACCACAGGTGCGCGCGGGCGGTGAGGAGATCGAGCGCTGGGACTGTTACGGGCAGCCCACCGGCCTGCACTACCAGCCGCACGCGGACAACGCCCAGTGCCAGGACGCCGGCTGGCTGGACTTCCAGTCGTGCCAGACCGGCCACACCGGCGAGCACGTGGCAGAACGGGTGGCGGACATGTGGCGGAACTCCCCGGCCAAGGGCGTGATGAACGGCGAGCCCACGTATGAGGGGACGCGGTCCCGGGACATGGCGAGCGGGTGGTGGCAGGGGCACGAAGCCTGGAGCAACTTGTGCGCCGGCGGGACCATGGGCGTCGTCTACGGTGCCGCCAGTCTCTGGCAATGGGTGCTGCGACCGGACGAGCCCGGTCACCTCGACTACTTCACCTCGCCGGGGTGCAGTTGGCGAGACGCGCTCGACTTCCCCGGTTCCACCTACGTCGGTTTGGTCGGCCGCATCCTCGCGGGGCTGCCGACCACCGATATGGAGCCGGCCTGGCGGTACCTCATGGCGGCTCGCGCGCTCATCGTCCCCGGCAGGCTGGTCGTCCACTACTCGGCGACCGGGCAGCCGTTCATGCCCCTGTCCGACCAGCCACTCCCGACTTGCTACCGAGTGGTCGACCCGCGCAGCGGCGCCGTCGTCGCGAGTGGCCGCGTGACCGAGCCCGTCCAACCCATCTACACGCCGGGCGACGATCCTCGCGTGATCGTCCTGTTCGACGAAGCGGGCTTCGAGGACACGACCAGCACCGACGTGGCCGCGCCATGACATCGAGCCAAGCGCCCGCGGATTCGGTGGTGGTCGGGGTCGACTTCGGCACACTGTCCGGCCGCGCCGTGGTCGTACGCGTGCGAGACGGCGCCGAGCTCGGCTCCGCGGTATGCGATTACCGGCATGCGGTCGTCGCGGACACGTTGCCGGCGACCGGCGCCCAGCTCCCGCCGGACTGGGCGCTCCAGGTACCCAGCGACTACGTCGACGTGCTCCAGCACGCCGTGCCGCAGGCGGTCGAGGCAGCCGGTGTGCGCCCGTCCGACGTCGTTGGCATCGGTACCGACTTCACGGCGTGCACGATGCTGCCTACCACCGCCGACGGCACACCCCTGTGCGAGCTGCCGGAGTTCCGCGACCGGCCGCACGCATACGTGAAGCTGTGGCGGCATCACGCGGCACAACCTCAAGCGGACCGGATCAACGAGTTGGCCCGCGAGCGCGGCGAGGCCTGGCTGCCGCGGTACGGAGGTTCGATCTCCTCGGAGTGGGAGTTCGCGAAGGGACTGGAGCTCCTCGAGCAGGACCGCGAGATCTACGACCGGATGGAACGTTGGGTCGAAGCTGCCGACTGGATCATCTGGCAGCTGTGCGGGCAGTACGTGCGCAACGCCTGCACCGCCGGGTACAAGGGCATCCGGCAGGACGGGCACTACCCGTCGCGCGAGTTCCTCGCGGCGCTGCACCCGGACTTCGCGGACTTCGTGGCCGACAAGCTCGACCAGCCGATCGGTGAGCTGGGAGATACCGCCGGTCGACTGACGGCGCAAGCGGCGCGCTGGACGGGGCTGCCGGAGGGCATCGCGGTCGCGGTGGGAAACGTCGACGCACACGTGTCCGCGCCGGCCGCGAACGCGATCGCGCCTGGCCAGCTCGTCGCGATCATGGGCACGTCCACATGCCATGTGCTCAACGGCACCGGTCTGCACGACGTGCCCGGGATGTGCGGCGTCGTGCATGGCGGCATCACCCCGGGGTTGTGGGGGTACGAGGCCGGTCAGAGCGGTGTCGGCGACATCTTCGGATGGTTCGTGCGGACCGGGCTGCCGGTCGACTACGCGGAGGCGGCGGCGGCCCTCGGCGTGTCCGATCACGAGTACCTCACGCGGCTGGGCGCCGAGCAACGCGTCGGCGAGCACGGGCTGCTGGCACTCGACTGGCACAGCGGCAACCGCTCGGTGCTTGTCGACCACGACCTGTCGGGTTTGATCGTCGGCCAGACCTTGTCGACCCGACCGGAGGACGTCTACCGCGCACTGCTGGAGGCGACCGCGTTCGGTACCCGCACGATCATCGAGACCTTCGCGGGGGCCGGCGTCCCGGTCACCGAGCTGGTCGTGGTCGGCGGCTTGGTGAAGAACACCCTGCTGATGCAGATCTACGCGGACGTGACCGGCCTCCCGCTGTCCGTGGCGACGTCGAGCCAAGGTCCAGCGCTCGGCTCGGCAATTCATGCGGCGGTGGCTGCGGGCGCATACGCGGACGTGCACGCCGCCGCGGCCGCGATGGGACGCAAGCTGGAGAACGCGTTTGTGCCGACTCCGGACAACCGGGCCGCCTACGACCGGCTGTATGCGGAGTACCAGCGGCTGCACGACTACTTCGGCAGGGGTGAGAACCCGGTGATGCGTCGGCTTCGACAGATCAGGCGGGCCGCCTTGGCGCTGCCACCCGCGGATGCCATCCTGCCGAGCTTCGGACAGGCCGACCCTGGAACGGGTCAGCAGGCATGAGCATCGCGGCAGAGATCCGACGACTGCGCAATGAGGTCTGCGCACTGCATGCCGAGCTGACTCGTTACGAGCTGGTCGTGTGGACCGCTGGGAACGTCTCCGCCCGCGTGCCCGGTGCCGAGCTCCTCGTTGTGAAGCCCTCAGGGGTTGCCTACGAAGACCTCACCGCGGAAAACATGGTCGTCACGGACTTCGACGGCACTGTGGTGGAGGGCGACCACACTCCCTCCTCCGACACCGCCGCTGCGGCGTACGTCTACCGTCACATGGACTGGGTTGGGGGCGTGGTGCATACCCACTCGACGTATGCCACGGCCTTCGCGGCGCGTCGGGAACCGATCCCGTGCGTTCTCACGATGATGGCCGACGAGTTCGGTGGGGAGATCCCGGTCGGCCCGTTCGCGCTGATCGGTGACGACTCGATCGGCCGGGGCATCGTCGAGACGCTGCGGAGCCACCGATCCAAGGCGGTCCTGATGGCCAACCACGGGCCGTTCACCATCGGGCGCACAGCCAAAGCCGCCGTCAAGGCCGCGGCCATGTGCGAAGAGGTTGCCCGCACCGTGCACATCGCCCGGCAAGGCGGCGCGTTGCACCCGATCGACAAGCACCACATCGACTCTTTGTACGACCGGTACCAGCACAGCTATGGGCAGGGGTGAAGGCGTGACACAGCAGGTGTGGTTCCTGACTGGCAGCCAGCACCTGTACGGGCCGGAGGCGCTGCAGCAGGTCGCGGAACAGTCCCAACGCATCGCCGGGTCTCTCGGGTTCTTGGACGAGGTCGGGGTCGAAATGCGCTGGATGCCGGTGCTCACCACGGCCGATGCGATCCGCCGGGTGGTGCTCGACGCCAACGCGGACGACGGCTGCGTCGGGCTGGTCGCGTGGATGCATACGTTCTCGCCGGCGAAGATGTGGATCACCGGCATGGACGCCTTGCGCAAGCCCTTGCTGCACCTGCACACCCAGGCGGCCGAGGCGTTGCCGTGGTCCGAGATCGACATGGACTTCATGAACCTCAACCAGGCGGCCCACGGGGACCGGGAGTTCGGATATGTCCAGACCCGACTCGGGGTGGCGCGCAAGACGGTCGCTGGGTTTGTCACGCATCCGGTGGTGCAGGGCAGCATCGCGGCCTGGGCGCGCGCAGCCCGCGGCGCCGACGCCATGCGGCATCTCAAGCTCGCCCGGTTTGGCGACAACATGCGCGACGTCGCGGTCACCGAGGGGGACAAGGTAGAGGCGGAGCGGCGGTTCGGCGTGTCGGTGAACACGTACGGGGTCAACGATCTCGTCGCCGTCGTTGACGAGGTCGGTGACGCGGACGTTGATGCCTTGGTCGCCGCGTACGACGACACATATGACGTCGTCGCCTCGATGCGCCCCGGCGGGCATCAGCGCGAGTCGATGCGTGACGCCGCCCGCATCGAGCTCGGGATGCGCCGCTTCCTGCAGGACGGTGGCTTCGGAGCGTTCACTACCAACTTCCAGGACCTCGGCGGCCTCCGGCAGCTCCCCGGGATCGCCGTCCAACGCCTGATGGCCGACGGCTACGGATTCGGCGGCGAGGGCGACTGGAAGACCTCGACCATGCTGGCCACGATCAAGGCGATGGGCCGCCAGCCCGCCGGCGGCACATCCTTCATGGAGGACTACACGTACCACCTGGTTCCCGGTGAGGAGAAGATTCTCGGCGCGCACATGCTCGAGGTATGCCCGACGATCACGACCGCGCGACCGACCTGCGAGATCCACCCGCTGAGCATCGGTGCCCGATCGGACCCGGTGCGGCTCGTGTTCACGGCCGATCCCGGGCCAGCTGTCGTCGTCGGCATCGTTGACATCGGCGATCGGTTCCGTCTTGTCGCGAACATCGTGGAGGTCGTGCCGCCGGACGAGCCGCTCCCCAGGCTGCCCGTGGCCCGCGCCGTCTGGCGGCCTCAACCCGACTTCCACACGGCAACGACCGCCTGGCTCACTGGTGGCGGCCCGCACCACACCGTGCTGACCACCGCGGTCGGCATCGAGGAGATCGCGGATCTTGCCGAGATGCTTCGGACCGAGCTGCTCGTCATCGACGACGACACGCGGCTGCGTCAGTTCGCGAGCGAGATTCGCTGGAATCAGGCGTTCTATCGACTGGCACAAGGCTTCTGACCCGCCTGACTCAGTCGAAGCAGGGGCCGTAGCGGCGGCGGATCCGCGCCCGGACCGACGACGTCGCGCACATGCTCGCATCTCGCTCGGTGCTCGACATCGCGCTCGGCGGCGGCGGGTCCGCTGACTGCGTCCCGTTTGCGTTCGGTCCGTCAACGTTCAGCCCGAGCAGTGGGATCTGTAGGGTCGTTGCACGTTTGACCCAATCGAAGGGATCCGATGAGCACCGAGGCAACTCCCAGCACCATCGTTCTGGTCCACGGCTTCTGGGTGACGCCCCGCAGTTGGGAGGATTGGGTCACCCACTATGAGAAGCGCGGGTTTCGTGTGCTGACCCCGGCGTACCCGGGGTTTGAGGTGGAGGTGGAGGCGCTGAACGCGGACCCGACGCCGATCGAGGCGCTGACCGCTCCGGCGGTGATCGCGCATCTGGAGTCCGTGGTGGGCGGACTAGAGGCTCCGCCGATCATCATGGGTCACTCGGCGGGTGGGGCGTTCACGCAGGTACTGCTGGACCGCGGGTTCGGCGCCGTCGGTGTGGCGATCAACTCGGCACCGACCGAAGGCGTGCGGCACGTCCCGCTGAGCCAGATCCGGTCGACCTTCCCAGTCCTGAAGAACCCGGCGAACCACCACCGGGCGGTGGGCTTTGACCACGATCAGTGGCACTACGCGTTCACCAACACCTTCGACGAGGCGGAGTCGCGGCGGCTCTATGAGCGGTATGCGATCCCGGCGTCCGGCCGGATCCTGTGGAACAGCGTGCTCGCGAACTGGATGCCCGGCCCGCAGGACATCGCCGTGGACTACCACAACGACCGGCGGCCTCCGCTGCTGTTCATGTCGGGTAGCGAGGACCATCTGATGCCGGCGTCGATCCAGGCGTCGAACGCAAAGCACTACAAGTCGAGCACCGTCACCGAGGTCAAGCTCTATGAGGGGCGCGGCCACCTGATGCCGTCGGCGCCGGGCTGGGAGCAGATCGCCGACGACGCGCTCGACTGGGCACTCGAGCACAGCTGACCCGGCGCCACGGAGCGGTTGCCGTGGTGAGTCTCGCCCGGATCCCATGGATCGACGCCCCGACCATGACGCAAGGTGCGGGTTGCAATGACCTCGCCCCTTCCGATGAGATCAGACAAGCCCGTTACGTACCGGACGCCAAAGACCAACAAGGGGAGCTAGGACTATGCCCGAATCGACCAGCGAGACGCCCGTCCTCGATCTCATCGCCGCCATGACGGCCGACTCGATCGCCGCCTCCAGCCTCGATGCTCAAACTCTCATGCTCGTTCGCATCGCTGCGCTCGTCGCGGTCGATGCCCCGTCGATCTCCTACCTGCTGAACCTTGGTGCAGCAACCCAGACCGGTGTGGACGCAGACCAAGTGCGCGGCGTTCTTACAGCGATCGCACCGATCGTCGGCACAGCGCGGGTTGCCTCCGCGACGAGCAACATCGTCAAAGCGCTCGCGGTAGCGATCGAGGTCGCCGAAGTCGACGCGCAAGACCAGGAGTAACCCGCGCGCTGACGAGCCTCTTCAGCGGAGTGCTAGCAGCCCAGCCGGCAACGATCAGGGAGCACGCTCGAGCTCACCGCGGGATGGTGCCCAGCGAGCAAGCTCGACCGGTTTCCCGGATGCATGAGCGCGCGGGCGGGCGATCCTCCCAACCACGCTGGAGGTCGCGGCGGGCCATACGTCGAAGGCTTAGCCGTCGGCGTCCCACGGTCGTCGCCACACGATTGGGGCCGGGTGGCTCGCCGGTTCCGGCTCGCCCGCCGTCGTTGCGTCGGCGCTCGCGGCCGGACCGCCGGGGCCGAGGTCCAGTTCCTCGGGCTCGCCGGCTACCAGGGTCTCGTCGGCGAAGTGCTCGTGCATCCACGAGAGGTGGTCGTTGCGTGAGCTCACGATGCGCTCGGTGTCCCACCGTGGCATGTTCTGTTGGCTAAACGCCCGACCCATGAGGTCGGGGTCGACCTCATAGACGTGGTCCAGCCGCATGATCACGCCGTCGGAGATGCGGCGGGCCGTCGGCCGGACGTACTCGTGCTTGTAGATGAAGCGTCGCATGGCGGTCACCGGTCTTCGTACGACTCGTCGAGCATCTGCTTGCCGGGGTTCATGATGTTGTTCGGGTCGAGTGCTCTCTTGATTGTCTTCATGACCTCCCAGCCGCCGCCCATCTCCTCTGGCACGTGCTCGGCGTCCCCCGCGCGGGTCGTGCCGTGGCAATTGCTTATCGACCCGCCGTACTTCAGCGTCACCTTGGCCAGGTCCGACTTGAAGTTCACCCAGCCGGCCCAGGTCTGGTCGTCCAGTCGTTCCTCCCAGATGCCGACGTCGATCTCGACCAGGTAGTCACCCCACGGCTTGTACGAGGCGCTGGTGTAGGCGTAGATGCCCCAGTCGTCGAAGATCCCGTACTGGTCGATGTAGCGCTTGGCGACCGCGTGCCATTCTTCACGGACTTTCGGCAGGACGCTGAAGTTCAGCGAAGCGTCCTCGCAGTGCCACGACATCGGTGCGACTGTGCCGTCCGGGAGCCTGCCGTGCAGCGGGTTCGCATACCGGTCGTGCCTGGAAGCCCAGTCGCCCAGCGCCATCTCGTCACCGGTGTACCGCCCGCCTTCGCGGCGACCCAGCTCCATGAGCAGCTTGGAGGCCTCGCGGGTCTCGGCGCGAGTGCCGTAGAGCGCGACGGCCACGATCGAGTTCACCCAGGGCGGCATCGGGATGAATGCTTCGTCGTCGCGGCGCAGGTACTCGACCTTCTTCTCGTCGAAGAGCACGGTCCCGGCGAGGGTGGCGATCCCCGACGTGACGATGCCGTAGACCGTCGCGTGCGCCTGCAGGTAGTCACCGAACGCGAAGAACGCGGCGAACTCCGCCTCTGGGCGGGGAACAAGCTCGAGCGTGGCCTCCGTGACGATGCCGAGCGTGCCCTGGTGGCCCATGAACAGATGCTTGAGGTGGAAGCCGGTCGACGACTTGCGGATCTTCTTTCCGCCGCCATCGCCAACCCGGATGATCTCGCCGGTGGGCAGCACCAGCTCGAACGACATCACCAGGTCGCGGGTGTGGCCGAAGCGGGTGCCCAGCAGCGAGAAGCCGCTGCACGCGATCCGGCCGCCCACAAGCGAGCACGGGTAGGACGCCGGGGTGTCCGGGAAGAACACGCCGTACTTCTTCAGTTCCTCGTTGAGTTTCAGCATGTTGATGCCGGGTCCGACCGTCACTGTGCGGTCGACGAGGTCGATCTCCTTGATCTGGTTCATACGCTTGACGTCGATCACGATGCCGCCGCGCAACGGGACTGCTCCGTCGTTGAGGCCAGTCCCTCCGGCCCTGGGGACGACTGGGATGTGAGCGCGGTTGGCGAGCTTGACGATCTCGGAGACCTGCTCGGCGGTACGCGGCAGTACCACCGCGGCCGGCGTGTGGTCGGCCCAGCGGTGGACCGGAAACGGCGCGGGGACCCTGGCCCGGTTGACCCGGCTGGAGATGTTTGTCAGTACCGAGCCAGGCTCGCCCATGATGGCTTCGAGGTCTGCCACCACTGCGTCGTCGAGCGTCATGACGCTCATGTCCCGGCCCCCGCCTCCGACGGCTCGGACGCGCCGCGCCGCCCGCCGATGGCGATCCCGGCCGACTCCGCCACGAGCTCGATGACGTCCGCGACCTCGATGCCCGCCTCGTGCCCGGCCGTCGCGAGCGGACGCTCGGACCACACGCAACCGCTGACGAGCATGTCCACACCGAGTTCGGCCGCGCGGGCGAGCCGGCGGCGGCTGATCTCCGCCGTGATCTCTGGTTTCTCGATTGGGAGCCCGCCGCCGCCGCCGGAGCAGTACGACCACTGGGTGACGTGGTCCACGTCCTTGAACGTCAGGCCAGGAATGGACTGCAGGATGAACCGTGGCGCCTCGTGGATGTTCTTGCGCTTGTTCAGCCGACAGGGGTCGTGATACGTGACCGTCTTGTTGATCGGCTTGGTCAGCGCGAGCCGCCCCTCCCGGATGAGGTCGGCGACCAGCTCGAGGATCTGCACGACCTCGATGTCGAAGTCCTCGCCGAAGTAGGCGGGGTAGTCCTCAGTGAAATGGATGTAGTCGTGTGGCTCGATCGCGATGACTTGCTTCACCCCTGAGGCCCGCCAATCGGCAAGGTTGTGCTCGGCGAAGGTACGGGACTGCTCCACGTAGCCCATCTCTGCGGCTGGACCGCCGCAGCACCACTGGTCGTTCATCAGACCGAACTCGACGCCGGCCTTCTGCAGCACCTGTGCGGTCGCCCGAGTGTTCGAGGTGCGGTAGAACGCGGCCTCGCAGTCGACGAACATGATGGTCTCGCCGCCGATCGGGATGTCGAGCCCCTCGGCCCAGTCGCGCACGTGCTCCTGCCCGTTCGGCTGGCCGTCCGTCTCGGCGCTGTCGGTGCCGAGCACCGGCTCAGCGCGCAGTTCGCGGGTCAGCCGGTTCCACAGCTGCCAGCCCTCGCGGTCCAATCCCTTGTCCACCAGCAGCGCTCGGGCGGCCCGCACGACCTTCACCGTCTCGGTGCGAGCCTGGTAGAAGTCGCCGACGAACAGCGTGTTGGGACATCTGATCTCGCAGCCACCGCACTGCACGCAGTGCACGTAGTCGTCCGCGACGTCCTCGATGTCCAGCAACCCCTTGTCCATCGCTACCACGTTGGCGTGGAAGGCGGTCGGGGTGTGGTTCTCGTTCCGCGTGACCTGCGTGACCGGGCATACCTCTCGACAGAACTTATGGCCCGAGGAGAAGCAGTTGTAGGCGTTCTCCCGCCATCTGTCGACGAACGCGGCTTGGCCGTCGCCCGTGGCTCCGACTCCTTGATCGACCGTGGTCACAGGCGTCCCCTTTCATGGCGTGTCGGCCGAAGGCACGCTTCGGCCGCAGCATATGACCGGACCGGCGGGCGCGACGAAGACTCGAAGCAAACCTCATCCCCAAAGTCTGATCTTGCGGCCGCGCGCCGCGCTAACCTCGGCGAGCAGCAAGCAGTCGGGAGGAGGAACCCATGTCCGCCCAGGCACCGTCCGATCCACCGCAGATCGGCGACGACTCACAACTCGCCGCCCTCGGCTACTCCGGCGACTTCCATCGCTCAATGAGCATGGCCTCCACCATGGCCCTGGGGTTCACGTACCTGTCGCCGCTCGTTGGCGTGTATTCCCTCTTCGCGTACAGCCTTTCGCTGGGCGGCCCGGCCGCCATCTGGTGGATCGTCATCGTCGGGTCCGGCCAGATGCTCGTCGCCCTCATCTTCGGCGAAGTCGTGTCGCAGTACCCACTGGCTGGCGGCATCTATCCCTGGTGCCGACGCCTGTGGGGTCGTCGGTACGCGTGGATCGTGTCCTGGGTCTACGTCTGGGCGGTCATCGTGACCGTGACCGCGGTCGCCGAGTTCGGCGGCGGCTTCGTGGCCGCGCTCTTCGACATCGAGGCGACCCCGGAGGTCGGCCTCCTCACCGCGGTCGCGCTGCTCCTGCTGGCCCTCGCCTTCAACTTCTCCGGAACACACATGCTCGCGCGCATCGCTCGGATCGGCCTGGTCGCGGAGCTGGTCGGCGTCATCGCGCTGGGGCTGTACCTGCTGCTGTTCCAGCGCGAGCAGCCGTTCTCCATCTTCTTCGAATCCCTCGGCGCCGGCGGCGACCAGGCATACATCGTCACCTTCCTCGGCGCCGCGTTGTCCGGCCTGTTCCTGTTCTACGGCTTCGAGGCGTGTGGCAGCGTGGCCGAGGAGGTCAACGAACCAGCCCGTCAGGTGCCGAGGGCGATGATCCTGACCATCCTCATCGGCGGCGTGTCCGGCCTCTTGTCGTATGCCGGGTACGTGCTGGCCGCGCCGAACCTCCAGGCGATCGTCGACGGCGAGGACCCCGATCCGATCCCGTCCATCCTCGAGGACACCCTCGGCACGTTCGGGTCGAAGGTTTTCCTCGTCATCACCATCACCGCGTTCATCTCCTGCGTGCTGTCCCTGCAGGCTGCGGGCAGCCGCCTCCTCTACGGCTCCGCGCGGGACCGGATGCTGCCGGGCAGCCACTGGCTGTCCCAGATGTCGGCCAAGCACGCCGTCCCCACCAACGCGCTCTTGGTCGCGTGCATCGTGCCGATCGCGATCTGCCTGTTCGTCTACTGGCGGCCGGATTCGCTAGCCAGGGTGACTGCGTTCGCGGTGCTGGGGATCTACATCGCGTTCCAGGCCGTGGTGCTGGCCGCGCTTCGCCAGCGCCTGCGCGGCTGGCGGCCAGCCGGCCCGTGGAACCTCGGCAACGCCGGCATGGCGGTCAACGTCCTCGCGCAGGCCTATGGAGTCTTCGCGATCATCCTGCTCATCAAGCCGGTCGACACCGACTCCTTCCTTGACCGCTGGATCGTGCTCATCGGGGCAGTCGTTGTCATCGGCGTCGGCTTGCTCTACATGTTGGTGGCCAAGCCATATGAGGGCTCGGGTGACATCCCCGAGGGGGACGCGATCGAGATCGCCGCCCGGCTGCGCGAGCTGCAGCGCAAGGCATAGTCAGCGGGCAGCGCACGCGAACCGTCAGGCTGGTTCGGCTGAAACGGGCACCCCTACTCGGCGTGATGAGTGCCAGGCCGGACGGTGTAGCTGCGCGATCCGGCACCCTCGGACGCAAACGTATTCCCGCGACACCGCAGTGCCCGCGCGCGTACCTTCGAACTCCGTGGATGACCTCAAGGAGCTTCTGGTCAAGGCCGCGTCAGTCGCGGCTGCCTTCCGGGCGACGTTGCCGGATCGACCGGTGGTATCGAACGCAGA
>JBEVHX010000029.1:0-15852 GCA_040510995.1 Candidatus Nanopelagicales bacterium | reverse complement strand
GGCTGCAGCCCCAGCGACGAGCTCACACGCCCGGCCGAAGAGGGCTTGAGCGAGGTCGGGAGTGCCGGCACTCGCGGTGAGCCCGATCCGCCCGTCGATGCCCAGCCCCGAGAGCATGTGGAGAACCACGCCGGTTCCCGTGCGGTGGTCGAAGCGACACCCTCCGGTCGTGACTGCGTCAATGACTGCCGATGGCTCCAGGCCGATCCACGATGGGTCCAGCAGGTTGTCGGTGCACACGTACGCCCTCGGACTGCCGTCACGCGCGACCCACGTCCCGGCGCCGGGGTCGTATCGGCCGGGGACCAGATTGCGAAGTGCTGCGTACGGGTGCGTCGTGCCGCCCTTGCGGAGGTTGACTTCGAGGGCATACACGTCCCATCGCCCAGAGCCATCGCGCGCAGCCGCGAAATCGATGCTGGCCCGACCGGTCACGCCGGCCGCGGCCAACCGTTCACCGACCGCGCGCGCCTGGCGGGCCAATTGACCGGCATACACCGCGTCTGCGGGAAAGCGGCAGCCGAGGAAGACCTGACCGTTCTCGCCGCCCAGCAGCTGTTCGTGCGTAGCGAGCACGATGACGCTGCCGTCGGGCAGCAGGTCGATCTGGGCGCTAGGGCTCCGACTGTCTGCCCCGGTGACCAGCTCCTCGACGACCCCGCCCCGTCGAAGGTCGCGGAGGTACCAACCGGGGAGTTCCCTCAGCTGACGACGGACGTCGACCGCATCGCGCGACGAGTCCCGGATCGCAATCACGACGTTGCCGTCCCCGGCACCGCTGTCGTCGTGCTTGACGACCACACCAACGGCATCCGGGCGGGCGACCTGCACATCGGTGATCGCCTCGAGCAGGTCGTCGATCGAGTGGACGTCCTCCCAGCCGTACGGCATCGGGATGCCCGCGCGCCTGAACAAGCGTCGGCCCGCACTCTTGTACCCAAGGTGGCGCAGGCTCGGGTCCATGCCGTTCAGCGGTACTTGGAGCCGTTCGGCAACCGCGACCTCATGCTCGGTCACGTTCCAGGGCTCGATCAGCGCTGGTCGGCCGTCGACGAACTCGCGCAGCCACTCCACCAAATCGGGACGGTCCAAGAGCTTGTCGGCCATGCAGCGCGGCGTCAGGTCGTCGACCGCGACGAACCAGGTGCGCGCTTGGAACGCTCCCTCGCGGGGACCCAGTGCACGGTAGTAGTCGATGACCTCGGGAGCGGGCGCCCGTGAGCTCAGGTACACGTAGTCCACGTCTTGGAGGCGATGTGTCATCAGCGACGAGACCAGGTATCGGTGCTCCAGCGCCTGGATGCGCTCTCCGTAGTGGGACATCAGCGTCTCGCTGACGCTGAAGGACGGCAGCGCGATGACCACGTGCGATCTGCCGGATCCGGGGCTGTTCGCCGTCAGCGCGGCGCCGAGATCGGCCTGCAGCTCGTTGAAGTTCCTCACGTGGCCCCCCCACCGTGTTGGCATTCTGGCTTGGCCAGCCGTCATCGTCCACCGCATCCGCAACGTCCATCGCCATGTGAGCAGCGGCACAGACTGAGTGCCAGACATCGGGGAACACCCCTGACCAAGGGACCAGTAGCTGTCGGACAGCCACAGGCAGAGGAGTCAGGAATGGCAGGCGTGGACGTGCCCGGCTGGGCTGACGTCATGGCAAACCGCATCGATCGGGTGTCCACCGTCGAGACCTCGCCGGGTCACCGGCTCGTGATGCTGGCCGCCTTCGCGCTGACTTCTCCAGGGCCGCCGGCCGACTGACCCGGCTGCGCACACCGCACAACAACGACGAGCTCGAAGCCGCGGTCGCGCTGGTGTGCCACCGGCTCGGTGCCGCCGAGGAGCGAGTTCGGCACGGTCTGGGCGTCCAACGACAAGGCGAAGCGCTCGGCGGCGTGGTCGAGCGACGTCAGCTCGCCATGGCGTGACCCGCCCCGCCCTGACGAATCAGTACCAGCGGGCGAACCACATCCGGTCGAGCCACTCGCCGTAGCTGATCGTCTGGCCGGTCCACAGCGGCACGAAGTAGATGAACGCCACGACCACGAGCATCAGGGCGGCGCCGACGACGCCGGCCCCCCAGCTCCGCCGCCGAGCGGACGCCTCGACCGGCCCGAGGACGTGGCCGAATGCAAGCGTGATCGCCATGATCGTGAACGGCAACGACACCACGAGGTACCACGAGAACGTGGTCCGGTCGAGGAAGGCGAACCACGGAAGCCATCCGGCCGCGAAGCCGAGCAGTACCGCGCCGCCACGCCAGTCGCGCCTACCGACCCACAGCCACATGCAGAACAGCAGCGCCGCGACGCCCATCCACCAGATCGCCGGGTTGCCGAGCCCGAGCACGGCGCTGACACACCGGTCTGCGCCGCACCCTGTGACGCTGTCGTCCCAGTGCATCGAGACCGGACGGGCCATGAATGGCCAGCTCCAGGGCGCCGACTGATATGCGTGATCCGCGTGGATGCCCGCAGCGGAGTTGAACATCAGCTCGTGGTAGTGCCACAAGGACCGGACTGCCTCCGGTATGAACGGGAACGCCGTGTCCCGACCGACTGCCCAGTCCCGGGCGTACCCTCCGGTGGTCGCGAACCAGCCGCTCCAGGTCAGCACATAGGTGGCGACACCGACCAGTCCGAGGCTCACAGCGGCCGGGAAGAAGTCGCGCCGCGCCGTGCCGGGGAACGCGTGCCGGATGCCGACGGCGCGACGCGTGGACCAGTCCCACACGAGTGACAGCAGGCCGAACGCGAGCAGGAAGTAGAGGCCACTCCACTTCGACCCACAGGCCAGGCCAAGGAGAACGCCGGCCGCGATCCGCCATCGTCGCCAGCCGTACGACGGGCCGCGCTCGGCGCGGTCGGGCGAGGGGTTGTCGACGGCCCATGCCGCGGCCTGCGCCCGCATCCGGTCGCGGTCGATGAGGAGGGCACCGAACGCGCTCAGCACGAAGAACGTGAGCAGCACGTCGAGGAAAGCGGTGCGCGACAGCGCAATGTGCAGCCCGTCCAGCGCCAGCATGAATCCCGCGATGCACCCGAGCAAGGTCGAACGGGTCAGCCGGCGGGTGATCCGGGCGAGCAGCAGGACTGTCAGCGTGCCGAACAGCGCTGTTGCGACTCGCCAGCCCGTGGGGTCGACGCCGAACAGCCACTCGCCGGCGCCGATCAGCCACTTGCCCAGCGGCGGGTGTACGACGAATGCGGGTCCGTCGGCGAAGACGTCGAGGTCGCCGGCCAGGATTCGATCGTTCGCGCCTTCGACGAACGCCCGCTCGTAGCCGTGCTCGATGAGCGAGAAACCGTCCTTGGCATAGAACGTCTCGTCCATCACAAACGCGTGCGGCGTGCCCAGGTTCATGAACCGGATCCAGGCCGCGATGCCGGTCACGAGCAGCGGACCGCCCCAGTCCCACCGGCTCGATGCCGGCCACGGTGGGACGAGCCGGTCGCGCAGCGACGGAGGTGACGCGGTGACAGCGTCGGTTGCAGCGGTGTCCAGGGTCGCGGTGCTCATGTCGTGCTCCCCTCGGCTCCGCCTCTGGTCGTGATCTCCTCGGCTCCGCTGCGCTCCGCCCGCATCGTCCCCTCCGCGCTGCGCTGTGCCCAACGTCGGTCTCGTCAACCTCGGGTCATGGTAGGTCGTGGGTTTCGACCTGCCAGGCTGACGGTGTGCCGGGCGTCCTCGTGCTTGCCGCGACGCCGATCGGCGACGTCTCGGACGCCTCCCCGCGGCTGGTCCACGAGCTCGCCGCCGCCGACGTTGTGGCCGCGGAGGACACCCGCCGCCTGCGCCGTCTGTGCCTCTCCTTAGGCGTCGACGTACCGGCGCGGGTGGTGTCCTACCACGACCAGAACGAAGCCGGTCGGACAGCCGATCTGGTTGACATGCTGCGCGCCGGCGCTCGGGTGTTGCTGGTCTCGGATGCCGGAATGCCGTCGGTGTCCGACCCCGGCTATCGGCTGGTTGCCGCATGCGTCGACTCTGACATCCGGGTCACTGCCATCCCCGGTCCGAGCGCGGTGCTGACCGCTCTCGCGGTGAGCGGGCTGCCGTCGGACCGGTTCTGCTTCGAGGGCTTCCTCCCACGCAAGGCCGGCGAGCGTGCGACCAGGCTGCGCGAGCTCGCGTCCGAACCCCGGACCTCGGTCTACTTCGAGGCGCCGCATCGGATATCCGCGACCCTCGAAGCGATGGCGGACGTGTTTGGTGCGCAGCGCCGGGCGGTCGTGTGCCGCGAGCTCACGAAGACCTACGAAGAGGTCGTCCGGGGCACGCTGGGGGATCTTGTCGACTGGGCTTCCGGTGAGGTCCGCGGCGAGCTCACACTTGTGGTCGCCGGGGCGCCCGCCGTCAGTCGCATATCGCATGAGGATCTGGCGGCGCTCGTGTCCGCGCGCGAGGCAGCCGGACTGACCCGCAAGGACGCGATCGCCGCCGTCGTGGAGGAGACCGGTCATCGCAAGAGCGATGTCTTCGACGCGGTGGTTGCTGCCAAGCCAGGGCGCCCACAACCCCCGCGATCTTGACACGGGCAGCCGCGACCTGCCGTGATACCGACCCAGACGTCAAGATCGCGAACGAAACGGGCTTGCGGGCGCTCAGTAACCTTGGGACGTGAACTCCTCCGGATCGACGTCGGGCTCGACGTTCTACGTCACGACGCCGATCTATTACGTCAACGACGCCCCGCACATCGGGCACGCATACACAACCGTGGCCGGCGACGTGCTCAGCCGTTGGCACCGGCAACGCGGGGAGGCTGTCTGGTTCCTCACCGGCACCGACGAACACGGCGAGAAGGTGTTGCGGGCGGCCGACGCCAACGGGGTGCCGCCACAGGAGTGGGCAGACCAGCTCGTCGAGAACGCCTGGAAACCGGTCTGGCGACACCTCGAGATCTCCAACGACGACTACATCCGAACCACGGAAAACCGCCATATGACGCGCGTGCAGTCGTTCCTGCAAGGCCTGCACGACAAGGGGGAGATCTACGAGGGCGAGTACGAGGGGCCGTACTGCGTCGGCTGCGAGGAGTTCAAGCTTCCCGGCGAGCTGCTCGATGGCGAGGGCGAGTACGCGGGTCAGCTGGTGTGCGCTATCCACGGCAAGCCGGTCGAGATGCTCAAGGAGACCAACTGGTTCTTCCGGTTGAGCAAGTATGCGGACGCGATCCTGGCCCACTACGCAGCGCACCCGGAGGCGCTCGAGCCAGCAAGTGCGCGCAACGAGGTTCTGCAGTTCGTCCGGCAGGGTCTGCAGGATCTGTCGATCTCGCGATCCTCGTTCGACTGGGGCGTGCCGGTGCCATGGGACGAGAAGCAGGTCGTCTACGTCTGGTTCGACGCGCTGCTGAACTACGCGACCGCGGTTGGCCTCGGTGACCCACCGGACAGTGAGGGTGGTCGAAAGTTCGCGACCACCTTTCCAGCGGACGTCCACCTCGTCGGTAAAGACATCCTGCGCTTCCACGCGGTGATCTGGCCGGCGATGTTGATGGCGGCAGAGCTGCCGCTGCCCGGGAAGGTCTTCGCGCACGGCTGGCTGCTCGTGGGCGGGGAGAAGATGAGCAAGTCGAAGCTCACCGGCATTGCGCCGTCGGAGATCACCGGTTACTTCGGTGTCGACGCTTACCGCTACTACTTCCTGCGGGCGATCCAGTTCGGGCAGGACGGCTCGTTCTCATGGGAGGACATGGCGGCTCGATACAACTCTGAGCTCGCCAACGGCTTGGGGAACCTCGTGTCGCGGGTCACTGCGATGACCGAGCGGTACTTCCACGGGGTGCTGCCCGCTGCGACGGATGCTGGCGATGCTGAGTCGGCTCTGGCTTCGGTGGCCGCGTCCACCGTGCAGGCGGCTGATGACGCCTTTGTTGCGCTGGACTTTTCGGCCGGGCTGGGCGCGGTCTGGGATCTCGTGTCCGCGTTGAACGGATACCTCACCACTCAGGAGCCATGGAAGGTTGCCAGCCGGATCGACTCGGATCCCGCTGCGCGGGACCGGGTGGCCACTGTGCTCGCGACGTCTGCCGAGGGCTTGCGCGTCCTTGCCGTCCTGCTCAACCCCGTGATGCCCGAGTCCGCGCAGCAGCTGTGGGGGATGCTGGGGGCCAGGTCGCAGCTGGGCGAGCTGAACGGGCAGCTCGTCAAAGACGCCGCTCGCTGGGGTCAACTGGTGGCAGGAGCCGTCCTTGTCAAGGGTGAGTCGCTGTTCCCCCGTCTGGACTGACCGGATGCCGCGTATGGGGCCGTTGGCGGGGGTAGGCGTGCTTGTCCAACCCGCCAAGGTCCGCCGCGGCGCGTGGGCATGAGGCCGCCGGCGCCGGAACCGCTCCCGGTGCCGGTCGTCGACACGCACTGCCACCTGGACATGGCGTTGGACGGCGATCCGACTCCGGTCGAGGCAGCGCTGGCTGCGTCGGCCGCGGTCGGTGTTCCGCGCATCCTCCAGGTGGGCTGCGAGGTCGACAGCGCGCGGTGGTCGGTCGAGGTCGCTGCGACGCACGACGACATCGTCGCGGCGGTCGCGTTGCATCCGAACGAAGTGGCGTGCCTGGCCATCCAAGGCCGCGCGATGCTCGATGCCGCATACGACGAGATCGAGGCGCTTGCGCTCCACCCGCGGGTGCGCGCGGTCGGTGAGACCGGGCTTGACTACTACCGCACCGGTGAGGACGGGTGGGGGGTGCAGGAGGAGTCGTTCCGCTGGCACATCGCGCTCGCCAAGCAGCTCGACAAGGCGCTCGTCATCCACGACCGTGACGCCCACCACGACATCGTGCGCGTGCTCGATTCCGAGGGCCCGCCGGAACGGGTGGTCTTCCACTGCTTCAGTGGCGGTCCGGAGCTGGCCCGGATCTGCGCGGATCGGGGCTGGTATGCGAGCTTCGCGGGGACAGTGACCTTCAAGAACGCGCAGCCGTTGCGGGATGCGTTGCGTCTGGTGCCGGCTGGGCTGGTTCTGGTCGAGACCGACGCGCCATACCTTGCGCCCACGCCATACCGCGGCCGGCCGAACGCGTCCTATCTCGTACCTGTGACCGTGCGTGCCATGGCCGAGACCCGTGGTGACGACCTTGGCGCGCTGTGCACCGCAATCGGCGTCAACGCCGAGACTGCGTTCGGGCGGTTCTGAGCCGCTCCTGCGGTTATCCACAGGGTGAGTAAGCGCGCGGTTTGGCGTGTCGCCGTAATTGCGGCTACGGTCCTGCGTTTGAAAGCCGGGGTCGGGGAAAAGATCCGGCGACGTGCGAGCCCCTTGGCGCCCATTGAAGTGCGCTGGCTCTGATGCTGTGCATGCGCATGGCTCGTCGTCGCCTCGTGCCCGGGACGACGACGTCAGGACCGCCGTGCGACTTCGCCTCAAGACCGTCATCCCGTCCTGCCTCGCGCTTGCCGCTCTGCTCGGCGGCGCGCT
This sequence comes from Candidatus Nanopelagicales bacterium, assembly GCA_040510995.1. Classification (GTDB taxonomy): domain Bacteria; phylum Actinomycetota; class Actinomycetes; order JBEVHX01; family JBEVHX01; genus JBEVHX01. Next base: position 8,433 of record JBEVHX010000029.1, on the reverse strand, counting down.
CGTGTATGCGGAGGCCGACAAGACCGTCCTGCTGAGCGTGGACGGTGAGACCCGCGAGGTGCACACCTTCGCCGGCAGTGTGTCGGGCCTTCTCGAGGAAGAGGGCATCGACGTCGACTCCAAAGACACAGTGGCACCAGACCCGTCTGCGGAGCTGACCGAGGGCCAAAAGGTCGCGGTCCGCAACGGCCGGCTGGTGAGCGTGACGGTCGACGGTCAGTCGCGCGAGGTGTGGACCACCGCGACCACGGTCGACGAGGCACTCGAGGGACTCGGTTTGCGCGGCGACCGGGTGTATGCGTCCGCGTCGCGCTCGAAGCGGATCCCATTGGACGGCCTCACGCTCGAGGTACGCACGCCCAAGAACGTGACGATCGTCGCGGATGGAGTGAGCCAGACCGTCGTCAGCACGATGGGCACGGTTGGGGCGCTGCTCGGACAGTACGACGTGGCGTTGTCGGCGACCGACGAGGTCTCGGTGCCGCTGGCGACCCGACCGACCGACAACCTGGTCGTGACGGTCGTCCGTGTGACGACCCGGGAAGAGCTTGTCGAGCGAACCGTGGGCTTCGGCAAGGAGCAGCGGCCGGATGCGACGTTGACCGTCGGCACATCGAAGGTTCTGCAAGCGGGAGTAAACGGCTCGGTGATCGACGTCTACGCCGTGCAGGTGCGTGACGGGGTCGAGAGCGCGCGGACCCTGGTGGAGACCAGGCCCGGTGCCGCCGTCGTCAATCAGGTCACGGCGGTCGGCACCAAGCCGAGGCCAGCTGCGACCGTTGCAGTGGCCTCGACGTCGTCCAGTGGGCTGAACTGGGCAGCGTTGGCTCGATGCGAGTCCGGTGGCAACCCGCGCGCCATCAACCCGGCCGGGCCGTACTACGGGCTGTACCAGTTCTCGTTGTCGACGTGGCGTTCCGTCGGCGGGTCAGGCCTGCCGTCCGATGCATCAGTCGAGGAGCAGACCTACCGCGCGCAGCTGCTGTACAACCGCAGCGGGCGTTCGCCGTGGCCGCACTGTGGTCGGTACCTGTGAGCCAGGCCTGCCGCTGACCGAATCCCGGCTGCTCGGGGGACGCGACATCCGGGCGCTCGTCGAGCGGCTCGGCATCCGCCCGACCAAGCAGCTGGGGCAGAACTTCGTGCACGATGCGAACACAGTGCGTCGCATCGTCCGCGCGGCCGATCTTGTCCTTGACGATGTCGTCCTCGAGGTCGGACCGGGGCTCGGCTCGCTGACATTGGGGCTGCTTCCCGACGTGTCTCAGGTGGTCGCGGTCGAGGTCGATCCGGTGCTCGCTGCTGCCCTGCCGGGGACCGTTCGTGAGCACGCGCCGGAGTTGATCGACCGGCTGATCGTGGTGCATGCCGACGCACTCCGCGTGACCTCAATGCCGGGGAGGGCGCCGACCGCGCTCGTCGCGAACCTGCCGTACAACGTCGCCGTCCCGGTCCTGCTGCACCTGCTGGCGACCATCCCGACGATCGATCGCAGCCTGGTCATGGTGCAGGCCGAGGTCGCCGAGCGACTGGCCGCCGCGCCTGGCTCGAAGATCTACGGTGTGCCATCCGTCAAGGCGCGTTGGTATGCCGATGTCCGTCGGGTGGGCGCCGTTGGCAGATCGGTGTTCTGGCCCGTGCCCAACGTCGACTCCGGCCTGGTCGCGTTGCGACGGCGTTCCCCACCGGCGACCACCGCAAGCCGAGACCAGGTCTTCGAGGTGGTTGACGCCGCGTTCGGGCAGCGCCGCAAGACGTTGCGGGCCGCGTTGGCCGGCTGGGCCGGGTCACCGGCCGCGGCAGAGGCGGCGCTGCTCGCGGCGGGCATCGATCCGTCCCGAAGAGGCGAGGACCTCCGGGTCGACGACTTTGCCCGGCTCGCGGTGCACCGCCAGCCATAGGGTCGCCGCGTGAGCCGACGCGCCGTGACCGTCCGGGTCCCGGGCAAGGTGAACTTGCAGCTGTCGGTCGGCGGTGCAAGGGACGACGGCTACCACGACGTCGTCTCCGTGTTCCAGGCCGTCTCGCTGTTCGACGACGTCGCTGCCACGCAAGCACCGCCAGGCGCCGGCATCTCAGTCGCTGTCAGCGGGCAGCAGCGCGGCGTACCCACCGACCACACGAATCTCGCCGCGCGCGCCGCGCAGCTGCTGGCGGACCACGCCGGGGTCGAGCCGGACGTCCACCTGCGCGTCGACAAGATGATCCCGGTGTCCGGCGGCATGGCCGGGGGGAGCGCGGACGCGGCGGGTGCCCTCCTCGCCTGCGATGCACTATGGGATACGCGCTACGGTCGCGACCAGCTGCTTGCCCTGGCGAGCCGGCTGGGCGCCGACGTCCCATTTTCGTTGGTCGGTGGAACCGCCGTCGGGGTGGACCGCGGTGATCGCCTCACACCAGCGCTGGTTCGCAGTCGCTTCCACTGGGTCTTCGCTCTCGCCGACGAGGCGATGTCGACGCCGGCGGTCTACCGCGAGCTGGACCGGCTGCGCGACGGGGAACGGGTGCGCAAGCCGACGGTCTCCGACAGTCTCATGCACGCTCTTGGCACGGGCGATGCGGCCGCGCTCGGTCTCGCGTTGCGCAACGACCTCGAACCGGCGGCCATCTCGCTGTTGCCGTCCCTCGCCAGGACGCTCGACGTCGGCTACGAGTACGGCGCGCTCGGGTCGGTGGTCTCCGGCAGCGGACCCACGTGCGCGTTTCTGGTGCAGGACGCGGATGACGCACTGGACCTGGCGGTTGCGCTGTCAGCGGCGGGCGTCTGCCGCACGGTCAAGCGCGCGCACGGGCCGGTGCCGGGCGCCCGGCTCGTCGACCACTGAGCGGTTCTCGCATGCCGCCGCTTCTCGTCCTCGAGGCCGTACGCAAGGCCTACGGCACTCGGGTCCTGATGGAGTCGGTCTCGGCCGGAGTCTTCGACGGCGATCGCATCGGCGTCGTCGGACGCAACGGAAGCGGCAAGACCTCGCTGCTGGAGGTGATGGCCGGCGCGGTGCAACCCGATGCTGGCCGGGTGGTGCGGTCCGGCGATGTCAGCGTCGGCGTGCTCGCGCAGGCCGACGACCTGAACTCAACATGGACGGTGCGCGACAGCGTGGTCGGCGATCGCCCCGAGCATGAGTGGGCCGGGGACGCACGTATTCGGGATGTGATGTCCGGGCTGCTCGGCGGGGTGGCTGCCCCCTCGCTCCCGGCCGGGCTGGATGGCGTCGTCGGTTCGATGTCCGGGGGAGAGCGGCGTCGAGTTGCGCTGACTCGACTGCTCGTCTCGTCACCCGATGTCGTCCTGCTCGACGAGCCGACCAACCATCTCGACATTGAGGGCGTCGACTGGCTGGCTCGGCACCTGGCGGCCCATCGAGGTGCCCTCGTCGTTGTGACGCACGATCGATGGTTTCTTGACGCCGTGGCCACCCGGACCTGGGAGCTGGTCGACGGTCGCGTCGAGGGCTACGACGGCGGCTATGCCGCATACGTGCTCGCGCGGGCTGAGCGCGCCCGGGTCGCGGCAATGGACGAAGCCCGGCGCCAGAACCTTCTCCGCAAGGAGCTGGCGTGGCTTCGACGAGGACCGCCGGCGCGGACGTCGAAGCCTCGCTTCCGGATCGACGCGGCGAACGCATTGATCGCTGACATGCCGGCGCCCCGCGACTCGGTGGATCTGGTGAGGTTCGCGACCGCGCGCCTCGGACGCCAGGTCATCGAGATGACATCAGTGGACCTGAGACTCGGTGGGCGGACCGTGCTTTCGGACGTGAGCTGGGACCTCGGTCCAGGCGACCGCGCGGGCATCATAGGAGTCAACGGCTCGGGTAAGACTTCGCTGCTGCGACTGCTCGCCAGTGAGCTGTCCCCGTCGGCTGGTGCCGTCCGTCGCGGTCAGACCGTGCGGCTGGCCCACCTCTCGCAGGAGGTGACCGAGCTTGACGGTGCACTGCGTGCCCTCGAGGCAGTCGAGCAGGTCGGGCGCTTCGTCGACCTCGGACAAGGGCAGACACTGAGTGCTGCGAGCTTGGCCGAGCGCTTTGGGTTCGGCGGGGATCGGCAGTGGACTCCGGTGTCTGACCTGTCCGGTGGCGAACGCCGTCGGCTGCAGCTGATGCGACTGCTGATGGCTTCGCCGAACGTGCTGCTGCTTGACGAGCCGACGAACGACCTCGACCTGGATACGCTCACCGCGCTCGAGGACTTGCTTGACGGCTGGGCGGGCACGTTGGTCGTGGTCTCGCACGACCGCTACTTCGTCGAGCGCGTTTGTGACCGCACGTATGCGCTTCTCGGCGACGGCCGGCTGCGTGATCTGCCCGGCGGAATCGAGGAGTACGTCAGCCTGCGTCGTGCGCTCGTCGAGGCACGTGTCCTCCCACCCGAGAAGCCGAGGCGACGTGCCGATCCCCGCGCGGCGCGCAAGGAGCTGGCTCGGATCGAGCGCCGGCTCGACCGGCTCGCCGAGGAGGAGCAGGCCCTCCATGCCGAACTCACCGCCCACGCCACGGACCACGAGCGCGTGCTGCGGCTGGACGAGCGCCTGCGCGCGCTGGCCGCCGAGCAGGCGTTGCTCGAGGACGCCTGGCTGGCGCTCGCTGACCGGTGAGCTCAGTCGACTGCACGGACCGCTTCGTCGTCGAAGGGCAGCACGATCAGCCTGAGCAAAGCTGCGAGCGAGTCCTGTTGGCCCTGATCGAGAGATCCGATGATCAGCCGTTCTCGATCGAGGAGATCCGCCAACGACTCGTCGACTCGTTGTCGACCCTGCGCGGTCAAGGCCACGAGAACGCCGCGGCGGTCCGAGGGGTCGGGCCGCCGAGTCACCAGGCCCTTTGACTCCAGCCGGTCGATTCGGTTGGTCATCGTGCCCGAAGTCACCAGCGTGACCATGAGCAGCTGCCCGGGTGACAGCTCGTACGGCTGGCCGGCCCGCCGTAGTGCCGCGAGCACGTCGAACTCCCAGGACTCGAGGTCGTGCTCGGCGAATGCGGACCGACGGGCGAGGTCCAGGTGACGCGCGAGCCGAGTGACCCTCGAAAGCACCTCGAGCGGCGTGACATCAAGGTCCGGCCGCTCCCGTCGCCAGGCCTCGACCAGCCGGTCCACCTCGTCCTGCCGGTCGTCTTCGTCCCACCGGCTCACGAGTTCAGCCTACGGTCGAGATTCTCGATGTCGAGCGAACCCCCACTGGCCGGATCCGGGTCCCGGAGTTTGTGCAAGATCACCGCTCAGCTCTTGCCGTGATCTTGCACAACGTACGCCGCACAGGCTTGGGTGATCTTGCATGGACTCCGGCGCCGCGAATGTGCGCGTCAGTGAAAGTCGTCAGTTGCGACGGGTGATCATCAGGACTGGCTTGGGCTCCAGGCGGGACAGCCCGTTCCACGCCAGGTTGACCAGATGCGCGACCACCTCGGGCTTCTTGGGCTTGCGGACGTCGAGCCACCACTGCCCAGTCAGGGCCACCATGCCGACAAGCATCTGCGAGTACATCGGCGCGACCTTGGTGTCGAACCCACGGGTCTTGAACTCCGCGTTCAGCAGGTGTTCGACCTGGGTGGCGATGTCCGAGATCAAGCTTGCGAAGTTGCCCGTCGTGGTGCCGACCTCGGAGTCACGAACCAGGATGCGGAAGCCGTCCGCGGACTCCTCGATGTAGTCGAGCAGGGCGAAGGCCGCCTGTTCAAGCAGCTCGCGGGGGTGCCCGCCGGTCAGAGCGCTCGTCACGCCGTCGAGGAGGCGCTGCATCTCACGGTCGACGACGACGGCATACAGGCCCTCCTTGCCGCCGAAGTGCTCATAGACCACGGGCTTCGAGACCCCGGCCTTCTGTGCGATCTCCTCGACGCTGGTGCCCTCGAACCCCTTCTCGGCGAAGATTTTGCGACCGACGTCGACGAGCTGCGCGCGCCGCTCCTTGCCCGACATCCGGGATCTGGTGTGTGCATTCTGGTGCCGTTCGCTCGCCAACTCGTCGCCCGACACCTCGTGCTCAGGCAGCGATGTCGGCGCGTCGCGCGTCCAGCCGCTCCTGCTTCGGCCAACGGACGTCGTATGCCCAGCCCAGCTGCTCGAACCAGCGGATCACGCGGGCGCTAATGTCGATCTGGCCCTTGAGCACGCCGTGCCGCGCACACGTCGGGTCGGCGTGATGCAGGTTGTGCCACGACTCGCCGAACGAGGCGATCGCGAGCCACGGGACGTTGCCGGACTTGTCCTTGGCCTTGAAGGGCTTCTCACCGAACACGTGACAGACCGAGTTGATCGACCAGGTCACATGGTGCAGCAGGCTGATGCGCACCAGGCCGGCCCAGAAGAACGCTGTCAGCGCGCCCTGCCACGACCAGGTGAGAAGACCACCCAGCACCGCGGGGAACAGCAGAGACCCGGCGACGAAGTATGGGAACCAGCGGGAGATCTTCACGATGTCCGGGTCCTTGAGCAGGTCGGGTGCATAGACCTTCTGGTCGGTCTGCTCGGTGTCGAACAGCCATCCGAGATGGGCGAACCACAGGCCCTTCGCGAGGTCACGTGTCCGAGTCCCATAGCGCCACGGTGAGTGCGGGTCGCCGTCGCGATCGGAGAACTTGTGGTGCTTGCGGTGGTCGGCCACCCAGCGGATGACCGGCCCCTCGATCGCGTACGAGCCCATGACTGCCAACGCGACGCGCAGCGGGCGCTTGGCCTTGAACGACCCATGGGTGAAGTACCGGTGGAAGCCGACGGTGATGCCGACGCCGCTGAACACGTAGAAGAACGCGAACAGCGCCACGTCCGTCCAGCCAAGCCCCCAGCCCCACGCGACCGGGACGGCGGCGAGAACAGCGAGGAAGGGAATGATCACGAACAGGTAGAGCGCGACCTGCTCCCACTGCTTCTTCTGGTCATCGCCGTGAAAGGCGTCGATGTCGTCTACCGCAGACTGGTCAAGGTCCGGATCTACGGAGAGAGCGATCTCGGTCGGTGCCGTCACTAGGTCCTCCAATGGCGGGTGTTTGCTCGGGTGGCCGAGTCTCTCGGGCTTTCCTACGCAACCGTAACCTACGCAACCGTAGGTTTGGCAAGTTCTGGGGTGTGAAATATCCGTGGCGATCGCCGTACCACCGACCATTGGATGCCGCGACCTTCGGGTCAGGCTGTCGGACTCGCCTGGTCATTGGCGTACGGAGGAGTGCGAAGCCGCATCAACGGATCAAGGGGGCGTGGCAAGGGTTGGTGGGTGGTCTAATGAGCCAGGCGCCGTGACCATTGCCGTTCGATTCCCCCGTCGTCTAAGGGCAGGACGCGACCCTTTGGTGGTCGATATCGGAGTTCGAATCTCTGCGGGGGAGCTCTGGATCCAGGTCATTCGGTTCGATTCCACGGGAGAGACGTGAGAGAGACGCGACCGGGGGCAGTGATCGTGCTCGCCGCCGGCGAGGGCACCAGGATGAAGTCGGCCACGCCGAAAGTGCTCCACACGATCGGCGGCCGCAGCCTCGTGGGGCACGTCGTCGCTGCCAGCGAGCTGCTTGACCCGGGTCATTTGGTTGTCGTCGTCGGCCACGGCCGGGACGCGGTCAGCGCACACCTGGCCGACATCTCCACTCTCGCCCGGCCGGTCGTGCAGGAACCGCAGGACGGCACCGGTCATGCCGTGCGCCTCGCGCTCGAGGCGTTTCCTGACGTCGAAGGCACCGTGGTCGTCGTCGCCGGCGACACCCCTTTGCTGACCGCCGGCACATTGGCTTCGCTGACGTCGCAGCACGTCGAAGACGGCAATGCCGCCACCGTGCTGACCGCGATCCTCGACGACCCGACGGGATACGGGCGCGTGCTGCGTGACGACGACTCCAAGGTCACCGCGATCGTCGAGCACAAGGACGCCGACGAGGCTCAGCGCGCGGTGCGCGAGGTCAACAGCGGCATGTATGCCTTCGATGCTGCGCTGCTCAGGCAGGCGATCAACGCGCTGACCCGGGACAACGCACAGGGCGAGGAGTACCTCACCGACGTGCTTGGCATCCTGGGCCGCGCGGGTCACCGCCTCGGGGCCGTCATTGCCCAGGACCGGCACGAGATCCTCGGCGTGAATGACCGGGTCCAGCTGGCGGCGGCGGGCGCATACCTCCGCGACCGCATCGCCGAGGCGTGGATGCGCGCCGGTGTGGCGATCATTGACCCGGCGACGACGTGGATCGGCGTCGACGTCACACTCGAAGCCGACGTGACACTGCTGCCCAACGTCCAGTTGCACGGGCGCACGAGCATCGCCACCGGCGCCAGAATCGGTCCGGACACGACCCTGCACGACACCGTCGTTGGTCCACGAGCGTCGGTGGTGAAGAGTCACGTTGTCGGCGCTGAGGTCGGCGAGGCGGCCACTGTCGGGCCGTTCTCGTACCTGCGCCCGGGCACCCGCCTCGGGGCGCGCGGCAAGATCGGCGCCTACGTCGAGACCAA
>JBEVHX010000028.1:0-6870 GCA_040510995.1 Candidatus Nanopelagicales bacterium | reverse complement strand
GCGCGCGGCCAGTGCGGCGTGACCGCCATGGTCGTGAACGACTACCTCGGCGGTGAGCTGCTGGAGGCCGGGGTGAGGCATGCCGACGGTTCGGAGCAGGGGTTCCACACGTGGAACCGGCTGCCCGACGGCGACGAGGTCGACTGGACCCGCGAGCAGTTCACGAACGGCGAGATCGTCGGAGAACCGGTTGCGTTCCTACGACCGGCCGGCCCGCCACGCCGGTGCCACGCGGAGTATGTGCGGTTGAGTCAGCGCGTCCGCGACGCGCTCGTCCGCTGACCCCGCTCGGCTCCCGGCCCCGGAATGCTGACGCCTGCGGGGAGTCTGTGTCACCCGATGCCAGCATGCGCGTCAACCGGGCAGGGCGGCCGCGATCGCGCGGGCGGCGGCACCGACGTCAGGCGCACCGGTGATCGGCCGGCCGATGACGAGCAGGTCCGCGCCGTCGGCCAGCGCCTGCTCAGGGGTTGCGACCCGGGCTTGGTCCCCGACGGCCGAACCCGCCGGCCGGACGCCCGGGGTGATCAGCACGATGCCAGGGCCGACCTCTGCCCGGACCGCGGCGACCTCCTGCGGCGAGCACACGATGGCGCCGGCCCCCGCATGCACCGCGAGGACGGCCAGCCGCAGAACCGCGTCGTGTGCTGGCCCGGCCAGCCCGACGGCCTCGAGGTCGTGCGCCGACATCGAGGTCAACACGGTGACGCCCGTCACGAGGGTGTCCGGTGTGGACGCGGCGACGGCAGCCTCGACCATGGTCGATCCCCCGCTCGCATGCACCGTGAGATAGCGCGGGCCGAGCTCGGCGACCGCGCGGACGGCGCCGGCGACCGTGTTGGGGATGTCGTGCAGCTTCAGGTCCAGGAAGATGTCCCGCCCGCCGCTTGCCTCGCGCACGGCGGTGACCGCGATCGGACCGTCGCGCAGGTAGGTCTCCAGCCCGACCTTGAGCGTGGACACCGACGGCGAGACGGCGTGCGCCCACTGCAGGGCCGTCGACAGGTCCGGAGCGTCCAGAGCGACGGCGATTGGGGCGGTCATGCGTCGGCCCGAGCCGTGCGATGCGCATACCCGACTGCGTCCTGCAACGAGGCGAAGCCGCGCTCGGCCAGCGCACGCCGCAGCTCGGCAGAGACGCGGGCCGGCGCCGACGGGTCGTTGAAGACCACCGTGCCGACCGACACGGCCGAGGCGCCGGCGAGCACGAACTCCAGCGCATCGAGACCGGTCCGGATCCCGCCCATGCCCAGGATGGGCACCTCCGGCAGCGCGGCGTGCACCTGCCACACGCAGCGGACCGCGATCGGTCGGATCGCCGGTCCGGACAGCCCGCCGGTCATCCCGGCCAATGCCGGCCGCATGCTGTCGACGTCGATCACCATGCCGAGCGCGGTGTTGATCATGGAAAGCCCGTCCGCGCCCGCGCTGACGACGGACTGGGCCACCGACACGATGTCAGTGACGTCCGGGGACAACTTTGCGTAGACCGGAGTCGAGGGCGCGGACGCCCGGCGCACAGCCGCGATCACCTCCGCCGCCGCACTGGCGTCGCAAGCGAAGACCTGGCCCCGATCCTCCACGTTGGGGCAGGAGATGTTGACCTCGATCGCCGTGATGCCCTCCACGTACCGCAACCGGGTCGCCAGCCGCTCATACTCCTCGACCGACGAACCGGCGATGGACACGACCGCCCTCGCCTCGCGCCGGCGCAGCCATGGGAGATCCTTCAGCAGGAAGTCGCCGATGCCCGGCCCCTGCAGGCCAATCGAGTTCAGCATCCCGGACGGGGTCTCGGCCATCCGCGGTGTTGCCCTGCCGGATCGCGCCGCCATCATGATCGACTTGGTGACCACGCCGCCGATCGAGGTCAGGTCGAAGAACGGGTCGAGCTCGCGGCCGGCCGCCGCGCACCCGGATGCGGTAAAGACCGGGTTCGGTACGGCGACCTGGCCGAGACGGGTGGACATATCCACCTCGGGAAGCTCGGCGTCGAACCGCCCGCTCGTGACCCGCATCTGCGTCACGACGTCGCCTCCTCGGGCACGGCAGCGACCGGCGCGAGCTCCGGCGCCCCGTAGGTGTCGGCAGGAACTGTGCCCACAGCGTCCCACCGCACCGTCTCACCGCGGAACACCGGACCGTCGACGCACGAGCGCAGCATCCGGGTCACCCCGTCGTCACCGATGACCGGCAGCACGCAGGTCATGCAGACGCCGATGCCACACGCCATCGCCTCTTCGACCGCGCACTGGCTGTGTGCCCCGCGGGCGAGGGCGACCTCGCTGACCGCCCGGAGCATCCCCATCGGACCGCAGGCGTAGAGCACGTCCGTCCCGGTGCGGTCCATCAACCCCGGCAGGACGTCCGTGACCAGCCCCCGCTCGCCCACAGACCCGTCCTCGGTTGTGATCACGACATGGTTCGACATTCGCTTGGCGTCCAGGGCACCCCACAGTCGCGGCTCGGAGGCGGCGCCGAGGACGAAGTTCACCTGGCTCCCGCGTTCGCGCAGCCTCGAGGCCAGCATGAACAACGGGGCTGATCCGTAGCCACCGCCGACCAGGGTTGCGACCACGGGCTCCTTGGGGAGCGAGAACGGCCGGCCAAGCGGACCGACGAGCTCAACCGGGTCGTGCGTCCGCAGGGCTGACATCCACGCCGTGCCCCGGCCGTTGACGGCGAAGACGATCTCGACGGTGCCGCCGTACACGCCGCGCTCGGCGACCTGCGAAATGCTGAACGCCCGCCGCAGCAGCATCGAGGAGTCCTCCCCGCCGACCCCGACCGCGACGAAGTGTCCGGGCCGGGTTTGCTCGGCAATCCCGGGCGCGAGCATGGTGAGCACGTGGTACGCGCCGAGCCGGCGGATGGAGAGCACCTCGCCGCGCACCTGCACCGGCGGCACGTCAGCCACTTCCCGCGCGGGACTCGTGCAACGCGGCGGCGTGGTCCTGCAGCGAACGCACGCCCACCTCGTCCCTGATCAACGCCTCGAGGCCCTGCACCGCCGCGGCCAGGCCCTGCACGGTCGTGATGCACGCGACTCCACGCGTGACCGCAGCGGTGCGGATCTCGTACCCGTCCAGCCGGGCGCCCACGCCAAACGGCGTGTTCACGATGAGGTCGACCTCCCGCGCCAGGATGCGCTCGACCGCATCTGGGGTTCCGTCGTCGTCCTCGTAGTGCTTGCGCACCACCGTGGCCTGCACGCCGCTGCGCCACAGCACCTCGGCGGTCCCGGCGGTGGCGAGGATCTCGAAGCCGAGGTCGGCGAGCCGCTTGACCGGAAAGATCATCGAGCGCTTGTCGCGGTCGGCGACGCTGACGAACGCCCGGCCCGAGGTGGGCAGCCCTCCGTCGTATGCGGCCATCTGCGACTTCGCGAACGCCGTGCCGAACAGCGCGTCGATACCCATGACCTCACCGGTCGAGCGCATCTCCGGGCCGAGCACGGTGTCCACGCCATGGAACCGGCCGAACGGCAGCACCGCCTCCTTCACCGAGATCGGTGCCGCGAGCGGCAACGTCCCGCCGTCGCCGGTGCTCGGCAGCACACCCTCGTCGCGAAGGTCGGCCACCGAGGCGCCAAGCATCACGCGCGCTGCGGCCTTCGCCAGCGGCACACCGGTCGCCTTCGATACGAAGGGCACCGTCCGCGAGGCGCGCGGGTTCGCCTCGAGCACGTAGAGGACATCGGCGGCCAACGCGAACTGCACATTGAGCAGGCCGAGCACCCCCACACCGCGAGCGATCGCCTCGGTCGACGCGCGGATCCGCTCGATCTCCTGCCGCCCCAACGTGATCGGCGGCAAGACACACGCCGAGTCGCCGGAGTGGATACCGGCCTCCTCGATGTGCTCCATCACGCCACCCAAGAACAGTTCGTCCCCGTCGAAGAGCGCATCGACGTCGATCTCGACCGCATCGTCGAGGAACCGGTCGATGAGCACCGGATGATGCATGAGGTCACTGCTGCTGTGCTTGGTCAGGTAGTCCGCGAGCTGCTGCTCGCTGTAGACGATCTCCATGCCCCGACCGCCGAGGACGTACGACGGACGCACCAGGACGGGATAGCCGATGCCGGCGGCGATCTCGCGCGCGACGTCGAAGGAGGAAGCGGTGCCGTGCCTGGGCGCCGGCAGGCCGGCCGCCTCGAGCACCCGGCCGAAAGCGCCGCGCTCCTCCGCCAGGTGGATGGCCTCCGGCGACGTGCCCACGATCGGCACCCCGGCGTCCTTGAGCCCCTGCGCGAGGCCGAGCGGGGTCTGGCCACCGAGCTGCACCACCACCCCGACGACCGGCCCGGCCTGCTGCTCGGCGTGGACCACTTCGAGCACGTCCTCCAGGGTGAGCGGCTCGAAGTACAGCCGGTCCGCAGTGTCGTAGTCGGTCGACACGGTCTCCGGGTTGCAGTTGACCATCACGGTCTCGTAGCCGGCCTGGCTCAGTGTCTGCACCGCGTGCACGCACGAGTAGTCGAACTCGATGCCCTGCCCGATGCGGTTCGGCCCGCTGCCGAGCACCAGCACAGCCGGCCGCTCCCGCGGCACGACCTCGGTCTCCTCGTCGTATGCGGAGTAGTGGTACGGGGTGCGCGCGGCGAACTCGGCAGCGCACGTGTCGACCGTCTTGAACACCGGCCGGATGCCGAGCGCCTGTCGGATGCCACGCACCACCGGTTCGGCGAGCCCGCGGATCTCGGCGATCTGCACGTCGGAGAAGCCGTGCCGCTTGGCTCGACGGAGCAGCATGGGCGTCAGCTCGGCCGCCGATGCCACTTCGCCTGCAACCTCGTTGAGCAGCTGGATCTGGTCGAGGAACCATGGGTCGATGCCGGTGGCCGCATACAACGCCTCAATGGAGACACCGGCCCGGACCGCCTGCTGCACCAATAACAGCCGGCCGTCGTGCGGGGTGCGCGCCCCGTTGAGCAGAGACTGCGGGTCGCCGACCGGACCGGCCCAGCTGAACGACGAACCGGACTTCTCCAATGACCGCAATGCCTTCTGCAGCGCCTCGGTGAAGTTCCGCCCGATCGCCATCGCCTCGCCGACTGACTTCATCGTGGTGGTGAGCACCGGGTCGGCCTGCGGAAACTTCTCGAACGCGAACCGCGGCACCTTCACCACGACATAGTCAAGCGTCGGCTCGAACGACGCCGGCGTCTCCTGCGTGATGTCGTTGCGGATCTCGTCCAAGGTGTAGCCGACGGCCAGCTTGGCCGCGATCTTGGCGATCGGGAAACCGGTGGCCTTCGAGGCGAGCGCGCTCGAGCGCGAGACCCGCGGGTTCATCTCGATCACGATGACTCGGCCATCGTCCGGGTTCACCGCGAACTGGATGTTGCAGCCGCCGGTGTCGACCCCGACCGCCCGGATGAGATCAATGGCGATGTCGCGCAACCGCTGGTACTCGCGGTCGGTCAGGGTCATCGCCGGCGCGACCGTCACCGAGTCGCCGGTGTGCACGCCCATCGGGTCGAGGTTCTCGATCGAGCAGACGACCACGACGTTGTCGTGGTGATCGCGCATCAGCTCGAGCTCGTACTCCTTCCACCCGAGGATCGACTCCTCGAGCAGCACCTCGGTGGTCGGGCTCGCCTGCAGGCCCGCGCCGGCGATGCGGCGCAGGTCGTCCTCGTCGTATGCGATTCCGCTGCCGGCACCGCCCATTGTGTAGGAGGGGCGCACGACGACGGGGTAGCCGAGCTCCTGCACAGCGGCGAGACAGTCCGACATTGCGTGGCAGATCGTGGAGCGGGCGGACTCGGCACCGATGGAGGCGACGATCTGCTTGAACACCTCGCGGTTCTCTCCACGTTCGATGGCCTGCACGTCGGCCCCGATGAGCTCGACGCCGTACCTCTCCAGCACGCCGTTCGCGTGCAGCGCCATCGCGGTGTTCAGCGCCGTCTGGCCGCCGAGTGTGGCGAGCAGCGCGTCCGGTCGCTCCTTGGCAATGATCTTTTCGACGATCTCCGGGGTGATCGGCTCCACGTATGTCGCGTCCGCGAACTCCGGGTCAGTCATGATCGTGGCCGGGTTGCTGTTGACCAGCACGACCCGTAGTCCTTCGGCGCGCAGCACCCGGCAGGCCTGCGTGCCTGAGTAGTCGAACTCACACGCCTGCCCGATGACGATCGGCCCGGAGCCGATCACGAGCACGGTGCCTACATCCGCCCGCCGCGGCATCAGCGAGCACTCATTGTGCTGTCGGTCGCGCTCGGCTCCGCGCTCGTTCCTCGGTCGTCGGCTGGCCGCTCCATCAAGTCGCTGAACCGGTCGAACAGGTACGCGGCGTCGTGTGGTCCGGCCGCGGCTTCCGGGTGGTACTGCACCGAGAACGCCGGCACGTCGTGGCAGCGCAGACCCTCGACCACGTCGTCGTTCAGGCACATGTGGCTGACCGACACCCGCCCGTATGCCGTCTCGACCGGCGCCTCCGCGGTCGCGGACAACGGCGCGTCCACGGCGAAGCCGTGGTTGTGCGCAGTCACATGGACCCGGCCGGTCACCCGGTCCTGCACAGGTTGGTTGATCCCGCGATGTCCGTAGCGCAGCTTGTACGTGCCGAAGCCGAGGGCCCGGCCCAGGATCTGGTTGCCGAAGCAGATGCCGAACGTCGGGACCCGCTGGTCGAGCAACCCTCGCATGAGCGTCACCGCGTGGTCCGCGGTTGCCGGGTCACCCGGTCCATTGGAGAAGAACACCCCGTCGGGCGCGACGGCGAGAACCTCCTCGAGCGTGCTGGTTGCCGGCAGCACGTGCACCTCGATCCCGCGCTCGGCCATGCGGTGGGGGGTCATCGCCTTGATGCCGAGATCGAGCGCGGCCACCGTGCGGCGCTTCTCCCCGATCGCGGGTACCA
>JBEVHX010000027.1:0-9629 GCA_040510995.1 Candidatus Nanopelagicales bacterium | reverse complement strand
GGCCGGCGCGTCCGAGCATCACCTGGGTGGTCTCGGCTACGCGAACTGGGCGTACGAGGTCGAACAGCAGGAGCAGGAGCTCGGTGTCTTCTTCGACACGATCATCGTCTGCACGGTGACCGGCTCGACTCATGCCGGCATGATCGCCGGCTTCGCCGGCCAGGACCGGCCGCGGCGCGTCCTCGGCATCGACGCCTCGGCCAAGATCGCCGAGACCCGTGCCCAGGTGGAAAAGATCGCCCGCAGCACCGCCGACCTCATCCGCCTAGGTCGGAACCTGCGAGAGGACGAGATCACTGTGCTCGAGGGCTGGGCCGGTGACCGCTACGGCATCCCGGTCGGGTCGACGCTCGACGCGATCCGGCTCAGCGGGCGCCTCGAGGGCATGATCATCGACCCGGTCTACGAGGGGAAGTCGATGGCCGGCCTGATCGACCTGGTGCGCGACGGTGAGATCAGTGCCGACGCCAACGTCCTGTACGCCCACCTGGGCGGCCAGCCTGCTCTGAACGCCTACAGCGCCCTGTTCTGACCGCTCGCGAACATCAACATCGGGTAACCCGTGACTTGCAAACAGTTGTAGTGACCGGTATATCTTCAACGCGTGAGTCCGATGCGGGTCAGCGTCGCCGGGGCGAGCGGGTATGCCGGCGGGGAGCTGCTGCGCCTTGTCCTCGGGCATCCCGACCTCGAGCTCGCAGCCGTGACCGCGGCCGCGAGCGCCGGCAAGCGGGTGGCCGACGTCCACCCACAGCTCCCGGCAATCGCCGACCAGGTTCTGGCTCCCACCGACGCCGACCACCTCATGGACGCAGACCTGGTGTTCCTCGCCCTGCCGCACGGGGAGTCCGCGGCCCTCGTCGCCGATCTGCCTCCCGGGCTGCCGGTGGTCGACCTCGGCGCGGACTTCAGGCTGGTCGACGTGCAGGCGTGGGCCCGCTACTACGGCGGAGATCACGCGGGGTCGTGGGTGTACGGGTTGCCCGAGCTGTTTGGTGCCCGCGATGCGATCGCGTCGGCCACCCGCGTCGCCAACCCAGGCTGTTATCCGACATCGGTGGCGCTCGGCCTCGCGCCGCTGCTCGCCGCCGGCCTGGTGCAGCCGGTCGACGTCGTGGTCGTGGCCGCTTCGGGGACGAGCGGAGCCGGCCGCAGCCTCAGGTCCGACCTGCTCGGCAGCGAGGTGATGGGGTCCGTCTCGGCCTACAAGGCCGGCGGGGTCCACCAGCACACGCCGGAGATGGAGCAGGCGCTTTCCGCCGCCGCCGGCGCCCCGGTCACGGTGTCGTTCACTCCGTTGCTGGCCCCGATGCCGCGCGGCATCCTCGCGACGTCGACGGCGCGGCTCACGCCCGGGGCGACCACGGCCAGCCTGCGGGACGCGCTGTTGGCCGCATACGAGAAGGAAGTGTTCGTGCATGTCCTGCCGGACGGCGTCTGGCCGCGGACCGCCGCCACGATGGGCAGCAACGCAGTCCACCTGCAGGTCGCGGCCGACGAGCACAGCAACCGGGCAGTTGTCTGCGCCGCGCTGGACAACCTGGTCAAAGGGGCCGCCGGCCAGGCGTTGCAGAACGCCAACCTCGTCCTCGGCCTGGATGAGACCACCGGCCTGTCCGCCTCGGGAATAGCGCCGTGAGTGTCACGGCCGCGCTCGGGTTCCGCGCAGCCGGTGTCGCCGCGGGATTGAAGTCCAGCGGCGCCTCGGACGTCGCGCTCGTCGTCAACGACGGCCCCACGTATGCGGCCGCCGGCGTCTTCACCGCGAACCGGGTGAAGGCCGCGCCCGTCATCTGGTCGCAGCAGGCCGTCGGTGACGGCGTGATCAGCGCGGTCGTGCTGAACTCCGGCGGGGCGAACGCCTGCACCGGACCCGAGGGATTCCTCGACACCCACCGCACCGCCGAGCACGCCGCCGACCAGCTCGGGATGTCGGCCGCCGACGTCGCGGTGTGCTCCACCGGGCTGATCGGCGATCGGTTGCCACTCGACCTGCTGCTCGCCGGTGTCGACAAGGCCGCGGCCGGTCTGTCCACCGAGGGCGGTGCGGACGCCGCCGCCGCGATCATGACGACCGACTCCGTGCCCAAGCAGTCGGTGGTCGGGAGCGCCGGTTTCACCGTCGGTGGCATGGCGAAGGGCGCCGGCATGCTCGCTCCCGGCCTCGCGACGATGCTGGTCCTGCTGACCACCGATGCGGTCGTGACGGCGGCGGAGTTGGACGTGGCGCTCCGCAGCGCAACGCGCACGACGTTCGACCGGGTCGACTCCGACGGGTGTATGTCGACCAACGACACGGTGCTGATGCTCGCCAGCGGTGCGTCGGCTGTGGCGCCGTCGCCACGGACGTTCGCGGAGGCCGTCACCGCTGTGTGCGCCGACCTGGCTCGTCAGCTGGTTGCCGACGCCGAGGGGTCCACGAAGGACATCGCCGTCGAGGTCATCAACGCAGCCGACGAGGACGACGCGGTGACCGTCGGCCGCAGCGTCGCGCGCAGCAGCCTGCTCAAGTGCGCGATCTACGGCGAGGACCCGAACTGGGGCCGGGTGCTCGCGGCAGTCGGCACCACCGACGCGGATTACGAGCCCGACCGACTGGCGGTCGCCATCAACAACGTCTGGGTCTGCCGCGACGGCGCAGCAGCTGCGCACCGGTCGGAGGTGGACCTGTCCGGCCGGGAGGTGCGCATCACGGTGGACCTGGCCACCGGCAGCTCCGCGGCCACGATCTGGACCAACGACCTCACCGCGATGTACGTCCACGAGAACTCGGCGTACTCGACATGAGCAGCCGGCTTGCCGCCGCGCAGGAGAAGGCAGCCATCCTGGCCGAGGCGCTGCCCTGGCTCGAGCGGTTCCATGGTCGTACCGTCGTGGTCAAGTACGGCGGCAACGCGATGACCGACGACGCCCTGAAGCGCGCCTTTGCCGAGGACATCGTGTTCCTGCGGTGTGCCGGCCTCAGCCCGGTCGTCGTGCACGGCGGCGGTCCGCAGATCACCGCAATGCTGGAGCAGCTCGGGGTCGAGTCGCAGTTCCGCGGCGGCTTGCGGGTCACCACGCCGGAAGCGATGGACGTCGTGCGCATGGTGCTCACCGGCCAGGTGCAACGCGACATCGTCGGGCTCATCAACACGCACGGTCCGTACGCCGTCGGGCTGTCCGGTGAGGACGCGCACCTGTTCGCTGCCGAGCAGCGGCACGCATACGTGGACGGAGAAGCGATCGACATCGGTCTCGTCGGCGATGTCGTCAGGGTGCAGCCGGAGTTCGTGCAGGGTTTGCTTGACGACGGACTCATCCCGGTCGTGTCGAGCGTCGCCCGGGCGGTGGGCGATGGAGCGGAGGTCTACAACGTCAACGCGGACACCGCGGCGGCCGCCCTCGCGATCGCGCTCAACGCGGAGAAGCTGGTCATGCTCACCGATGTCGAGGGGTTGTATGCGGACTGGCCGGCCAGCGCCGACGTCATCGCCGAGCTGACCGTTGACGAGCTCGAGACGATGCTGCCGTCGTTGACCAGCGGCATGGTGCCGAAGATGGAGGCGTGTCTGCGCGCCGTTCGCGGGGGAGTGGCGAAGGCGCACGTGCTGGACGGCCGGGTCGCGCATGCGTTGCTTCTCGAGGTGTTCACCACGGAAGGCATCGGGACGCAGGTGGTCCCGTGATGGCGACGGGGAACGCCGACTGGCAGCAGCGCTGGCAAGCCGTGCTGATGGACAACTACGGCACGCCGCCAATCGCGCTGGTGCGTGGCCAGGGCGCTCGGGTCTGGGACGCCGATGGTCGTGAGTACGTGGACCTGGTCGCCGGCATCGCGGTCAACCTCCTCGGGCACGCGCACCCGCGAGTGGTCGCAGCCGTGTCCGAGCAGATCGCCACCCTGGGGCACACGTCGAACCTTGTCATCAACGGCCCGGCCGTTCGGCTGGCGGAACGACTCCTCAGCCTCACCGGCCGCGACGGCCGGGTGTTCTTCTGCAACTCCGGCGCGGAAGCGAACGAGGCCACGTTCAAGCTTGCTCGACTGACCGGCAAGCAACGGGTGGTCGTCGCCGAAGGCTCCTTCCACGGCCGAACCATGGGCGCGTTGGCCCTCACCGCCCAACCGGCCAAGCAGGATCCCTTCCGCCCGCTGCCCGGAGACGTCGTCGCGGTGCCATTCGGAGACTTAGAGGCGCTTCGCGCCGTCGTCGACGACAGAGTCTCGGCGGTCTTCCTCGAACCGGTCCAGGGCGAGGGCGGCGTCGTCCCTTCGCCACCCGGGTACCTCGCCGGAGCGGCCGCGACCACGCGCTCGGCTGGGGCACTGCTTGTGCTGGACGAGGTGCAGACCGGGATCGGCCGGACCGGCTCCTGGTTCGCGCACCAGAACGACGGCATCGAGCCGGACATCGTCACGTTGGCCAAGGGGCTCGGCGGCGGCCTGCCCATCGGCGCCGTGATGGCGTTCGGTGCGGCCGCCACCGCGTTCCGGCCCGGGATGCACGGGTCGACGTTCGGCGGCAATCCGGTCGCGTGCGCAGCGGCCCTCGCAGTGCTGGACACGATCGCGGACGAGGGTCTGCTCGATCGGGCCAAGACCGTGGGCGCCGCGCTCCGCGACACGGTCCTGGCGCTCGGCCATCCGCTGGTCACCGGCGTGCGCGGCGACGGACTGCTGCTCGGCATCATGCTGGCCGCACCGGTCGCGAAGCACGTCGAAGGGGCGGCTCGAGCGGCGGGTGTGCTCGTCAACACAGTGGGCCCCGACATCGTGCGGTTGGCGCCGCCCCTGGTGCTCACCGACGACGACGTGGCCGTGTTCGTCAATGCCTTACCCGCGGCGCTCGACGCAGCGTCGCGGGAGGTCGGGTCGTGAACGTCCCGGCGACGAAGGCAGCCCGGCACCAGCGCATCGTGCAGCTGCTCGGCTCGCAGCGCATCCGGTCACTGCGCGAACTCTCCAACCACCTCGCCGGCGACGGCCTGCTCGTCACGCAGGCGACGCTGTCCCGCGATCTCGACGACCTCGGCGCGGTCAAGCTGCGCGACCACGACGGCATGGTCTACGCCGTGCCGGCCGAAGGCGGCGACCGGACCCCTCGCCCGGCCCCGGACGAGCACGCCGGCTTCGAACGGCTCGCGCGGCTCGCGGAGGAACTGCTGGTCACCGTGGACCACAGCGCAAACCTGGTCGTCCTCCGGACGCCACCGGGCGCCGCGCAATATCTGGCCTCAGCGATCGACCACACGGTGCTCACCCCAGTGATCGGCACGGTCGCTGGGGACGACACGGTCCTGCTGGTCTGCCGTGGCCTCGATGATGGCCGGGTGGTCGCCGCCGAGCTTCAGGCCCTCGCCGAGAACCGAACGCACCACCCGAATCACGGACCGAACCGCATGAATGGAGCATCTTCGTGACCGAGCGCGTCGTCCTTGCATACTCAGGAGGTCTCGACACCTCCGTCGGCATTGGTTGGATCGCCGAACAAACCGGAGCCGAAGTCATCGCCCTGGCCGTCGACGTCGGCCAGGGTGGCGAGGACATGGAGGTCATCAGACAGCGAGCCCTTGCTTGCGGCGCGGTCGAGGCCGAGGTCGTGGACGCCCGCGACGAGTTCGCCGACGGCTACTGTCTGCCAGCACTCAAGGTCAATGCCCTGTACATGGACCGGTACCCGCTGATCTCGTCGATCTCGCGGCCGGTGATCGTCCAGCACCTGGTGGCCGCCGCGCACAAGCACGGCGCGACGACGGTCGCCCACGGGTGCACCGGCAAGGGCAACGACCAGGTTCGCTTCGAGGTCGGCATCGGCGCGCTCGCGCCAGACTTGCGCTGCATCGCGCCGATCCGCGACCTCGCGCTCACGAGGGACAAGGCCATCGAGTATGCGCAGGCGAACAGCCTGCCCATCGACCAGACCAAGAAGTCGCCGTACTCCATCGACCAGAACGTGTGGGGGCGTGCGGTCGAGACCGGTTTCCTCGAGGACATCTGGAACGCGCCCATCCCGGACGTCTACGCATACACCCAGGACCCGGCGATTCCGCGCGCCCCGGACGAAGTGGTGATCACCTTCGAGCGGGGCGCGCCGGTGGCGCTCGACGGGCGCAAGGTGACCATGCTCGAGGCGATCCAGGAGCTGAACACGCGGGCGGGTGCGCAGGGTGTCGGCCGGCTCGACCTTGTCGAGGACCGGCTGGTCGGCATCAAGAGCCGTGAGGTGTATGAGGCCCCGGGCGCGATCGCACTCATCACGGCGCACGCCGAGCTCGAGAACGTCACGGTCGAGCGTGACCTGGCCCGGTTCAAGCGGGGGGTCGAGCAACGCTGGAGCGAGCTGGTCTACGACGGCCTGTGGTACTCGCCGCTGAAGCGGGCCCTGGACAACTTCGTCGACGAGGTGAACGAGCACGTCAGCGGAGACATCCGCTTGACCCTGCATGGTGGCCGGGCAGTGGTCACCGGGCGGCGCAGCGACGAGTCGCTGTACGACTTCAACCTCGCCACCTACGACACCGGAGACACCTTCGACCAGTCGCTCGCGCAGGGGTTCGTGCAGATCTGGGGGCTGCCGAGCAAACTGGCCGCCCAACGAGATCTTCGGTGACCGGGCCGGCCGACGGACCGACGCGCCTGTGGGGAGGTCGGTTCTCCACCGGCCCGGCCGATGCGATGGCCGCATTGTCGGTCAGCGTGCACTTCGACTGGCGCTTGGCGCCGTATGACCTACGAGCCTCGAAGGAGCACGCGCGGATCCTGCACCGCGCCGGCCTGCTCGACGACGACGAGCTGGCTCGAATGCAGGCCGCGCTCGACGAGCTGGGCGCCGCGGTGGCGGCTGGGTCCTTCACCCCGGTCGTCGATGACGAGGACGTGCACACCGCGCTGGAACGCGGGCTGATCGAGCGACTCGGTGATCTGGGTGGGAAGCTGCGGGCAGGCCGCAGCCGCAACGACCAGATCGCCACGGACCTGCGCCTCTACCTTCGTGATCAGGCAAGGGCCCTCGCGGTCAGCATCGGCGGCCTCCAGGACGCGCTGTGCGGGCAGGCGGAGCGACACATCGATACGGCCGCGCCGGGGTTCACCCACCTGCAGCACGCCCAGCCCGTCGTGTTCGCGCACGAGCTGCTCAAGCACGTCTGGGCATTGGCCCGCGACGTCGACCGGCTGCGGGACTGGGACCGTCGGGCCGCATACTCACCGCTCGGTGCCGGCGCGCTCGCGGGCTCCTCGCTCTCGCTCGATCCGGTGACCACCGCATCCGCCTTGGGGTTCGACGGAGCCGTCGCGAACTCGATCGACGCCGTTTCCGACCGCGACTTCGTCGCCGAGCTCTGCTTCGTGGCCGCGTTGGTCGGCGTGCACTTGTCGCGGCTGGGGGAGGAGGTCTGCCTGTGGACCTCGCGCGAGTTCGGCTGGGCCGCGCTCGATGACGCATACGCGACCGGGTCCTCGATCATGCCGCAGAAGAAGAACCCGGACGCCGCGGAACTGGCCCGCGGAAAGTCTGGCCGGCTGATCGGAAACCTGACCGCGGTGCTGACCGTGCTGAAGGGCCTACCGTTTGCCTACAACCGCGACCTGCAGGAGGACAAGGAGCCGGTCTTCGACTCCCTCGACACCTTGCTGCTCGTGCTGTCGGCCATGGCGGGCATGATCGCCACCATGCGGTTCGAGACTCACCGCATGTCCGCGGCGGCCCCCGAGGGCTTCGCGTTGGCGACCGACGTTGCGGAGTGGCTGGTCCGCCAGGGCGTGGCCTTCCGGGAGGCACACGAGATCGCGGGCGCCTGCGTGCGGTTTTGCGAAGCGCGCACCATCGACCTGTGGGACCTGTCCGACGACGATCTGGCGACGATCTCGCCGCACCTCGAGCCGCAGGTCCGCTCGGTGTTGTCTATCCGCGGGTCGTTGGAGTCGCGGTCCGGCTTCGGCGGCACGGCGCCGGCGCGCGTGGCCGAGCAGCTGGCCGATGCGCGGGCCCGCGTGCGCGACGGGCTCGACTGGGCGACAGGGGCGACAGGCTGACTGATCGGCTCACCCGTGCCTTCTTCGACCGTCCCGTCGAGGACGTGGCCCGCGACCTCCTCGGCCGCATCGTCTGGCACCGCAGTGCCGAAGGCACGACCGCCATCCGGTTGAGCGAGGTCGAGGCGTACGAGGGCACGGCCGACCCTGCATCGCACGCATTCCGCGGTCGCACCCCACGCAATGCCGTGATGTTCGGTCGGCCAGGCCACGCCTACGTCTACTTCACCTACGGGATGCATTGGTGCGTCAACGTCGTCTGCGAGCGCAAGGGGCACGCGGCCGCCGTGCTCCTGCGCGCCGGCGAGGTGGTGCAAGGCGTTGAGCTCGCCCGGGCTCGGCGACCCACTGCTCGGGGGGACCGCCAGCTGGCGCGCGGCCCGGCCAACCTGGCTCGTTGCCTCGCGCTGACCGGTGCCGACAGCGGGCGCGACCTCGCGAGCGGCCGCTCACTGCTGTGGGTGAGCGCCGGCGATGCGGTGCGCCAGGACCAGGTTCGCGCCGGCCCGAGGGTCGGCGTTCGCCTTGGCGCGGAAGAGCACCGGCGCTATTGGCTGTCGGACGATCGGACCGTGAGCGCATACCGCGCCGCGGCCGAGCGTCGCCGTGGGGGAGGATCTGGCGCGTGACGCACATCGTGGACGAGCTGACCTGGCGCTCCCTGATCGCGTTGTCGACCGATGAGGCAGCGCTACGGGCGGCGTTCGACGCCGGACCGGTGACGTTCTACTGCGGCTTCGACCCGACGGCCCCGAGCCTGCACGTGGGCAACCTGGTGCAGATCCTGACCATGCGGCGACTGCAGGAGGCCGGCAACTTGCCGCTGGCCCTGGTCGGCGGCGCCACCGGGCTCATCGGAGACCCGAAGCCCAACGCCGAGCGCACCCTGAACTCCCGCCAAACGGTGGCCGACTGGGTGGACCGCATCCGGCTGCAGATCGAGCCGTTCCTGGACTTCGTCGGCCCGTACGCCGCCAGGATGGTCAACAACCTGGACTGGACCGCCCCCCTGTCGGCGATCGACTTCCTCCGCGACGTGGGCAAGCACTTCCGGGTCAACCGCATGCTGGCCAAGGAGTCGGTCGCCGCCCGGCTCGAATCCCGGGACGGGATCTCCTTCACCGAGTTCAGCTACCAGATCCTGCAGGGAATGGACTACCTCGAGCTCTACCGACGCTACGGCTGCCTCCTGCAGACCGGCGGCAGTGACCAATGGGGGAACCTGACGGCAGGAGTCGACCTCGTCCACCGCGTCGAGCGGGCGTCGGTGCACGCGCTGGCCACCCCGCTGATCACAAAGGCTGACGGCACGAAGTTCGGCAAGACCGAGTCCGGGACGGTCTGGCTTGACCCGGCGCTGTCGTCGCCGTACGCCTTCTACCAGTTCTGGCTCAACGCCGACGACCGTGACGCGGTGAGCTACCTGAAGGTGTTCGCCTTCCGGTCGCGCGACCAGATCGACGAGCTGGAGAAGTCCGTCGTCGAACACCCCGCCGCCCGGGCGGCGCAGCGGGCCCTCGCCGAGGAGCTCACGACCATGGTGCACGGCGAAGGGGAGACCGCCCGCGTGGTCGCCGCCAGCCGGGCGCTGTTTGGCCAGGGCGAGCTGCAT
>JBEVHX010000026.1:0-7495 GCA_040510995.1 Candidatus Nanopelagicales bacterium | reverse complement strand
TCTCACGCTACGAGGGCATGGCCAGCGACCGGTTCGTGCTGCGATCGATCACCGACGAGATCATGTACGAGCTCATGGTGCTGTCCGGCCAGGAGTACGTCGACATGTACGCCACCAAGGCGAAGACCGAGCTTGCGGCGGCGCAGGCGGCCAAGGCCGATGTCCCGCAACAGGTGAGCCACCTCGACGAACCCGTCGCTGCGGTGATCGAGCGCGACTCCGCTGCCTAATCGCTCCGTGTCTCCTGCTCAGCCCCTCGTTGACCCGACTGCGCCTCTGTGGCGCGCGCTCGCCATCTTCCGGGGGGTCGCGCTGGCGTATGCGGCCCTGCTCTACGCGACCGTGTTCGACGAGTACGCACGACCGGTCGGCGGCTGGCTCGTGCTGGCCGGCTTACTCGTGTGGTCAGTGGTCGTGTCCGACGCGTACCGGCGCACCCGCGGAACGGCAACCGGCTGGCTGCTGAGTGACCTGATGATCGCGGTCGCCGCCGTGCTGGTGACCCGGTGGCTCGATGACCCGACGCGGATCGAGGCGGGCGAGCAGACCCTGCCGACGATCTGGGTGGCCGCGCCCGTCCTCGCCTGGGCGATCGCCCGCGGCTGGCGCGGTGGGTTGTTCGCGGCCGCGGTCGTGGCGGCCGCGGACATCATCGAGCGTGGGTCGTTCGCCCGCACGACCGTGCACAACATGGTGCTGCTCGTGCTCGCCGGGCTCATCGTCGGCTACGCCGTCGACCTGTTCCGGCGCAGCGACGCCGCCCTGCAGCAGTCGCTACGGATCGAGGCGGCCACCCGGGAGCGGGAGCGTTTGGCCCGCGGGATCCATGACGGCGTGCTGCAGGTGCTGGCCCTGGTCCAACGGCGTGGGCGAGAGATCGGCGGGGAGACCGCGGAACTGGCCCGGCTCGCGGGCGAGCAGGAGGCGGCGTTGCGCACGTTGGTGAGTAGCTCGGCGGATGTGCTGGTCCGGGGCAGCGACACGGATCTGCGCACACTGCTCGCGGCCCACTCCTCGGTCGGCGTGACCATCTCGGCTCCGGCCACACCCGTGCTGCTGCCCGCCGAGTGCGCGGCCGAGCTGGCCGCCGCGGTCGCGGCCGCTCTCGACAACGTCGCACAGCATGCTGGGCCGGGGGCGCATACCTGGGTGCTCGTCGAGGACGATCTGGAGGCGGTCACGATCAGCATCCGCGACGATGGCGCGGGCATGTCGGCGGAGCGCCTCACGGACGCGGCCGCCGCCGGTCGGCTGGGGGCGGTGCAGTCCATCCGCGGGCGACTGCGCGACCTCGGCGGCGAGGCCACCTGGACGTCCGCGATCGGGGAGGGGACCGAGGTGGAGCTGCGGCTGCCGAGGCAGGCTTCCGGCAGGACCCGACCGTGACGTCGGTGCCCGGCGATGCGCCGCTGCGCGTGATGGTGGCAGACGACCATCCGCTGTGGCGCGACGCGGTTGCGCGTGATCTGGCCGAGGCCGGCCTCGATGTGGTCGCGAGCGCCGGCAACGGCGCCGAGGCCATTCGGCGGGCGGCCGCGACCCGCCCGGACGTGCTGCTTCTGGACCTGCAGTTGCCTGACCTCAGTGGCGTCGACGTGGCCCGCCAGCTCTGCGCCGCCCAGCCGTCCCTTCGGGTCCTCGTGCTGTCGGCGTCCGGTGAGCAAGACGACGTCCTCGAAGCAGTCAAGGCGGGCGCGACCGGCTACCTGGTGAAGTCGGCCTCACGGGCGGAGCTGCTCGACGCCGTCCGCCGGGTGGCGGCCGGTGAGTCGGTCTTCACGGCCGGCCTCGCCGGTCTGGTGCTCGGCGAGTACCGACGACTGTCGGCGGGCGCATCCGGCCGCAATCCGAACGAGGACGTCCCGCAGCTGACCGAGCGCGAAGTCGACGTCCTGCGGCTCGTGGCGAAGGGGCTCACCGCGAGGCAGGTCGCCGAGCGCTTGGTGCTGTCGCATCGCACGGTCGAGAACCACGTGCAGAACACCCTGCGCAAGCTGCAGCTGCACAACCGAGCACAGCTGGTTCGCTACGCGATCGAACAGGGCCTCGACACTGACGACTGAGTAGGACTACTCGCCAGAGTCGAGTAGCCACCCGGATGGCTGGGCGCCGTGGCGCGGCGAGGCTCTCAGCCATGACCGGTCTTTATGCCCTCAAGCCCTGGTACGCCCGGCGGCTGCGACGAGTTCTGGATGCGCTGGTCGCGCGTCGGGTGCGGCCGACGGCGGTGACCTGGGCCGGGGTGGGGTTCGGAGCCACTGCGGGGGTCGCCATCGCGGCGGGTCGACCCGGCGTTACTGCCGGGTTGGTCGTCGCGGGGCTGCTCGCGGCTCGGCTCGCCTGCGCCAACCTCGACGGCTCGCTCGCCCGAACGACCGGCCAAGCCGGTCCTCGCGGCGCACTCGCCAACGAGCTCGGCGATCGCGGTGCGGAGCTGGTCGCACTGGCCGGTTGTCTCGCATTCGCGCCGCCGCTTCTCGTGGCGGTCGCGGGGCTCGCGTCGGTGCTGCCGTCCTGGGTGTCGCTGGCCGGTGTGTCGGCGGGCGCCCCGCGGGTGCAGGGAGGTCCGGTCGGCAAGACCGAGCGCGCGCTGCTCCTGGTCCTGGTCGCGTTCACCGGATGGGTTGTGCCGCTGTTGCTGGCGTGGATCGCGGGCTGTCTGCTGACCGCCCTGCTGCGCTTGCGCGCTGCCACGCGGCTCCTCGACGCTCAGCGCGCAACCGTCGGCAGCCGTCGATGAGCGCCGAGGTGCTGGTCGCGGCACCCTACGTCGCAGGCGCGCTGGGAGTCAGCGGCGCGGCCGTGGTCGCCTCGGGCCGACGAGAGCTGATTGCGCGCTGGTGGACCTGGTGCCTGACCGCGCCGATCGTTGGTGGCGCCCTGCTCGTGGGACCGATGGCTGTCACCACCCTGGCTTCGGTGCTCGGCGTGGTCGCTGCGTGGGAGTTCGCTCGAATGACCGCGCTTCGCGCGCCCGAGCGTGTCCTGCTGATGGGTGTCGTCGGCACACTGCCCGTGTTGGCAGCGCTGTCGCCGGGGCGGCTCACCGGGGCCCTGCTCCTGCTCCCGATGCTGTTCGCGCTGCCGACGATCGCGCGTGGCGAGACCTCGGGTGTTGCGGGCGCGAACACGGCCCTGTTCGGGTCGGTCTGGCTCGCCGGGCTCTCCGGGCTGGTCCTGCTGGACGCAGGCCTTGTCTTGGCGCTGGTGCTGGCCGTGTCGATCGGCGATGTCGTCGCTTGGGCGGCCGGGCGTGCGGTGCGCGGCCCGTACCTGTCGCCGCTGTCTCCGGCCAAGCGCTGGAGCGGTGTGCTCGGTGGTGGTGTGGCCGCGCTCGTCGTCGTCGGGCTGCTCGGAGCGCTCACGGTCGCGAGCGCCGTCGCGGTGGCCGTCGCGGCGCCAGTCGGTGACCTGCTCGAGTCGGCAGTGAAACGGCACGCCGGCGTCAAGGACGCGGGGACGTGGCTGCCCGGTTTCGGCGGCCTGCTCGACCGAATCGACTCGCTGGTCCCGGCCCTTGCCGTAGCCGTGGCGCTGTCGTGAGCGGGTCAGTGGCTGTTGCCCGGCCACCGTTGACCGCGCATCGCGGTCGGGGATCCGTCGCCGGGGCGTCGCTGCGCCGGGTCATGTGGAGGTCCGTGCTCGCCGTCTCCGGCGGCCTGACCGTACGCGGAAGCTGGCCGGCCGGTCCCTGCGTGATCGTGGCCAACCACAGCTCCCATGCCGACAGCGCCGCGCTGGTCGCGGCCCTGCCCGCCTCTCACCGACCGGTCGTGCTCGCCGCCGCGGACTATTGGGGCTCGTCGCGACTTCGGGCGTGGGCCTGCCGACGGCTGATCGGCGGTATGCCGATTGCCAGAGGGGGAGGTGGCGCCGCCGGTTTGGCGGCCGCCCGCGCCGCGCTGGCCCAAGGGCGCACCGTCGTCGTCTTTCCGGAGGGAACCCGAACCCGCACCGGCCAGCTCGGCGCGTTCCACTCCGGCGCGTTTCGGCTGGCAGCGGCAAGCGGTGCGCCGATCGTCCCGGTTGGCATCCGTGGGACGCGGCGCTTGCTCGGCGCGCGGCAGCCGCCGCGGCATGCCGCCGTCTCCGTGGAGATCGGTCGAGCCACGTCAGCGTCGACGACACCGGCCGCCGCTCGTGCTTCGGTTCACGAACTTGCCAGAGGCGATGTCCCAGCGCCGGACTCGGAGGTGCGCCGGCGGGTGGCCGCTTTTGCGTCGTCGTCGCTCGCCGTCGTCGTAGTTGGGACGTGGGCGGTCGCCGAGGCGGTCGCCTGGCCGATCGTCACCGAACTCGGGCTCGCGATCCTCGCTGTAGCCGCACCGCGCCGCGCCTTCCGGCTCGGCGTCGTGGGCGCCCTCGCGTCCATGCTCGGCGGCCTGCTGCTGTACGGCCTCGTGGTCGCCGGCGTACGACCGCCCCAGCCCTTGGTGACCGACCAGATGCGAGCCACGGTTGCGCAGCAGACGTCCGTCGAGGGCCCGGCCGCGGTGCGGAACCAGGCCTTGAACGGGATTCCGTTCAAGGTCTATGTCGCGGAGGCGGCGCGTCGCTCCGAGCCGGTCGGCCCCTTCCTCGCGCACGCCGCGGCGGCTCGGGGTTTGCGCATCGTTGCCGTGTCGCTGATGTTCGCCGGCGCGGCCGCCCTCCTGCGGCGGTTGCGCCACCTGTACCCCGCGTACGTGGTGCTGCTCGTCGTCGGCTTTGGCCTGGGGCTCGCCCAGGTCGTCCTGTCCTGGAACTGAAGGGAAACCCTCGATGTCGATTTCAGACCTTGCGCACGCCGATGTCCGAAAGCGCGGCCGGACCGTGGCTGCGGCCCTGGCCGGCGTGGTCGCTGGACCGATCGCCGTGCTGCTCGTGCTCGGCGGTCCGGTCCACTGGGCGGTGCTGCTCGGCCTGACCGTGCTGGGCGGGCACCTGCTTCGAGACCGCCGGCTCGTCGGCTGGTTCGTCGGCTCAGCGGCCGTCTCGACGACCCTGCTGGGCGGAGCGCTGTTCGGGTGGGTGATCTGGTCGTTCTCGAACTGGAAGGCGTGACCCGGCGACACACCGTGGTGATCATGCAGAAACTCAAGATCGCGAGGGATGGGCGAGGCTTAGAGGTCAGCCCAGCCCTTGCTGCGCTCGACGGCCGCCCGCCAGCGTCGATGGCCGGCGTCGTCGCGGGGGCCCGGCTCGAAACGCCGGTCCAGCTGCCAGGTGGTCCGCAGCTCCTCGACCGAGGACCAGACGCCGCTGCCAAGGCCGGCCAGGAAGGCCGCACCGAGCCCGGTCGCCTCGGCCACCGTCGGCCGGACCACCGGGATCCGCAGCTGCGCGGCCTGCAGCTCGCAGAGCAGGTTGTTGCGGGCGGCCCCGCCGTCGACGGTCAGCTCGGGGACGTCGACGGCGGCCTCCAGGACCATCAGATCGACGACGTCGCGGACCTCGTACGCGATCGCCTCGAGCGTGGCCCGGACCACATGCGCGCGAGTGGTCCCACGCGTGATGCCGAAGACCGCGCCGCGTGCGCTCGGGTCCCAGTCGGGTGCGCCGAGCCCGGTCAACGCCGGCACGACCACGACGCCGCCGCTGTCCGGCACCGAGCTCGCCAGCGCCTCGCTCTCCTCCGAGGAGGAGATCAGCGCGAGGCCGTCGCGCAGCCACTGGATCGCCGCGCCGGTGACGAAGATGGACCCCTCGAGCGCATACGTGAGCCGGCCGTCCGGATGACCCCAGGCCACCGTCGTCACCAGCCCGGACCCGCTGGCAACGGGCTTGTCGCCGATGTTCGTCAGCACGAAGGATCCGGTGCCGTACGTGCACTTGGTCCGGCCCGGCTCGAAGCAGGTCTGACCGAACAGCGCGGCCTGCTGGTCACCCGCGATGCCGGCGATGGGCAAATCCAGCCCGAGGAACACCGACGGGTCGGTGCGGCCGAGGATCCCGTATGAGGGCACGATCTGCGGGAGCGCGGCGAGGGGTACCCGAAAAAGCTCGCACAGCTCCTGCGACCACTGTCCGGACCGGATGTCGAACAGCAGCGTGCGGGACGCGTTGGACGCCTCGGTCACATGCCAGAGGCCGCGGGTCAGCCTGGCCACGATGTAGGAGTCCACGGTGCCGACCGCGACCCGGCCGCTTTGCACCCCCGCCCAGGTATGCGGCTCCTCGACGGCGAGCCAGGTCAGCTTGGTGCCGGTGAAGTACGGGTCCAACCGCAGGCCGGTCAGCTCGCGCACCCGGTCCTCGTGCCCGTCCTCGCGCAGGTGCTGGCAGATCCCGGCCGTCCGGCGGTCCTGCCAGACGATCGCCCGCCGCGGTGAGGCCAGGGTCTCGCGATCCCAGAGCACCGCGGTCTCACGCTGGTTGGTGACGCCCACGGACACCGGAGTCGCGCTCGTGGCGGTGACTGCCGAGCGGCAGGAGCCCAGCGTCGCCTGCCAGATGTCCTCGGGGTTGTGCTCGACCCAACCGCCGCGCGGGAAGTGCTGCGGGAACTCTTGGTAGCCGCGGGACAGCACCACCCCGTCCTCGGCCACCATGAGGGCGGTGACGCCTGTCGTCCCGGCGTCGATGGCGAGCACCGCGGAGCGCATGACGTCGGCCACAGCCGCGACCCTAGGCGTCGGCCTGCCGAGCCGCGGTCAAACACGGTTTGATTCCCCCATGCGAATTGGTGTCCTCACCGGCGGCGGCGACTGCCCCGGTCTCAACGCAGTGATCCGCGCCGTCGTCCGCAAGGGCGTCGGCACCTACGGTCATGAGTTCGTCGGCTTCCGCGACGGGTGGAAGGGCCCGCTCGAGGCTGTGACCATGAGCCTCGACGGCCAGGCGGTCCGCGGGATCCTGCCGCGCGGCGGCACCATCCTCGGCTCGTCCCGGACCAACCCCGTGAAGATCGACGGCGGGGTTGAGCGGATCGAGAAGAACCTGGCCGACCTCGGGGTCGACGCGCTCGTCGCGATCGGCGGCGAGGACACCCTTGGCGTCGCGACCAGGCTTCACGAGCACGGCGTCAACGTCGTCGGCGTTCCGAAGACGATCGACAACGACCTCAACGCCACCGACTACACCTTCGGGTTCGACACAGCGGTCAACATCGCGACGGAGGCGATCGACCGGCTGCATACGACCGCGGAGTCGCACCATCGTGCCCTGATCGTCGAGGTCATGGGCCGCCACGCCGGTTGGATCGCTCTTCACTCGGGCATGGCCGGCGGCGCCAACGTCATTCTCATCCCGGAGCAGCACTTTGACATCACGGAAGTGTGCGGCTGGGTGGAGTCGCGTTTCGAGTCGCACTACTCGCCGATCATCGTCGTCGCCGAAGGTGCCGTGCCGCTCGAGGGTCAGATGGTCACCAAGGACGACGAACTCGATGCGTTCGGGCACGTGAAGCTGTCCGGCATCGGCGAGTGGCTGGCGGGTCAGATCGAGGAGAAGACCGGCAAGGAGGCGCGCACCACGGTCCTCGGGCACGTCCAGCGCGGCGGCACACCTACCGCGT
>JBEVHX010000025.1:0-23410 GCA_040510995.1 Candidatus Nanopelagicales bacterium | reverse complement strand
GGCCGTCGAGGCGACGGGTGCCGACGTTTCTGTGGTGTTCGTGCCGCCGAAGTTCACCAAGGGCGCCGTGGTCGAGGCCGTCGATGCCGCCGTGCCGCTCGTGATCGTCATCACCGAAGGGGTGCCGGTCAAGGACACGGCCGAGTTCTTCAGCTACGCCCAGAAGGCCGGCACGACCCGGCTCATCGGCCCGAACTGCCCCGGACTGATCAGCCCGGGCCAGTCCAACGCCGGCATCATCCCCGCCGATATCTCCGGGCCGGGCCGCGTGGGCCTGGTGTCCAAGTCGGGCACCCTCACCTACCAGATGATGTACGAGCTGCGCGACTTCGGCTTCTCCACCGCCGTCGGCATCGGCGGCGACCCCATCATCGGCACCACCCATATCGACTGTCTCGAGGCGTTCCAGAACGACCCCGACACCGACGCCGTCGTCATGATCGGCGAGATCGGCGGCGACGCGGAGGAGCGCGCGGCGGCATACATCAAGGAGCACGTCACGAAGCCCGTCGTTGGCTACGTCGCAGGGTTCGAGGCGCCAGAGGGCAAGACCATGGGTCACGCGGGTGCGATCGTGTCCGGCTCCGTCGGCACTGCCGCGGCCAAGCAGGAGGCTTTGGAGGCCGTCGGCGTACGCGTCGGCAAGACGCCGAGCGAGACTGCCCGCATCATGCGCGAGGTCATCTCGACGGTGTAGCCCGTCCTTCGCGCAACGATCTGCAGCTGCTCAGTTTCTTGGCTGGCCGCCACATCCATCGATCTCGTCGGTGTACCGGGACTCCAAGAGAATCGAGGCAACGGCACATCGGTGTTGGATGGGGTGTTTTGGTCCGTCGTCCGGCGCTGACGCGCGGACAGAATCGTCCGCGTGGGTTCGGATCCGACGACGACACCCGCCACGCCGCCGCGGTCGCCGTGGGGGGCGGGCGCGCTGGCCGGGCTCTATGCCGTCGGCGTCGGCTACGTCGCGGTTGCCGTCATCGTCCTGTTGACCTGGGCCTTCGCGCCGGACAACGCGGGTGGTGACCCCGCGTCCATGGGACGGACCGCCGGCCTGGCCTGGGCCATGTCGAACTTCGGATCGGTCGACGTCGGGGGTCAAGGCATCCTTCGCTTCGCGCCGTTGGGCTTCACCCTGGCGCTGGCGTTCGCGATCTCCCGGGCCGGCTCCTGGGCCGCGCGAGCCGCCGACATCCGCAACCTGCGCGAGGCGACCGCGATCGCCTGCACGTTGGCGCTCACCTACGCCGCGGCCGGGCTCTTCCTTGCCAGCCTGGTGTCGACAGATCAGGCGCGCGCCCTCCCGGCGTCCCTGGCTGCCGGTGCTTTCGGCTTGGCCGCGGTCGCCGGCGGGGTTGGCGTGCTGCGCGGGGGGAACCTACGGCGAGCCGCCGTGGCGGCGCTCCCCGAGTCCGCGCGCGCCGTCCTGTTCGCCGCGTCCTCAGCCGTCGCCGTCATGGTCCTGGGCGGTGGGTTTCTCGTGACCGCGTCCCTGATCGTGCACTACGACCGAGTCGTCGACCTCACCCGCGGACTGGCCGCCGACCCCGTCGGCGGCGGTGCCCTAGCTCTCCTTGGCGTCGCGTTCGTCCCCAATCTGGCGGCGTGGGCCGCGACCTTCACCTTGGGCACCGGCTTCAGCGTCGACGCCGGCTCGGTCGTGGCGCCGAGCGGCATCGACCTCGGGGCGCTGCCTGCGTTCCCGGTGCTCGGTGCGCTGCCCGACAGCGGCGTGCTCTCGGGCTGGACCTACCTCGTGCTGCTGGTACCGGTGGCCGCGGGGGCGGTGCTCGGCCATGCCGTGAACCGCGGGCTGCGGGGAGTCGAGCCGTTGAAGCGGGTCGTTGTTGCGGCGGTGGCTGCCACGGTCTCCGCCGTCGCGTTGGGTGGGCTCGCGTACCTGTCGGGTGGCGCCCTCGGCGACGCGGCACTGCGCCAGATCGGTCCGGACCCGTTCGCGACGGCGGCCATGGCCGGGTTGGTCCAGCTTCTCACGGCGGTCGTCGTGGTCTGGGAGTGGCCGCGGCTGCGCGCTCGCATCCAACAGGTGCGGCCAGCCGTGCCGGGCATCAAGCCCATCGTCGTCGACCTACGGGAGCGGCTGGGCGTCGGACCCGACGACTGACCCTGGTCGCCCCCGGCCGGATAGGGTCGCTGCCCGTGCAGTCGAGGCGTCCGCGATCCACCCCTGCGCGGCTCGTTGTCCTCGTCTCCGGCTCTGGTACAAACCTGCAGGCACTGCTCGAGGCCAGCCCGGACCCGGCATACGGCGGCGAGATTGTCGCAGTGGGCGCAGATCGTGACGACATCGAGGCGCTCGCCCGTGCGGGCAAGCACGACGTCCCGACCTTCGTCGTCCGCGTCCAGGACTTTTCCGATCGTGCCGCCTGGGACCGCGAGCTCACGGCGCAGACCGCGGGGTATGCGCCCGACCTCGTGGTGAGCGCCGGGTTCATGAAACTGCTTGGCCCTGAGTTCCTCCGAAGGTTTCCGGTCGTGAACACCCATCCCGCGTTGCTGCCGGCCTTTCCGGGCCCCCACGCGGTGCGCGACGCGCTCGCGTACGGCGTGACGCTCACCGGCTGCACCGTGCACTGGGTGGATGCCGGCGTCGACACCGGACCCGTGATCGCGCAGGCCAGCATCCCGGTGCAACCGGATGACGACGAGCCGACGCTGCACGAACGCATCAAGTCGGTCGAGCGGGACCTGCTCGTCGAGGTGGTCGGGCGTCTGGCCCGCGAAGGCTGGACCATCGAGGACAGAAGAATGAGGTACGGCTCGTGACCGAGCAAGACCGCATGTCGATCCGGCGCGCGCTGATCAGCGTGTACGACAAGACCGGCCTCGGTGAGCTCGCCCAGGACCTGCACGCGGCCGGCGTGCAGGTCGTGTCCACCGGGTCGACCGCGGCTCGAGTCGCTGAAGCCGGTGTGCCGGTGACCCGGGTTGAGGATCTGACCGGCTTCCCTGAGTGCCTGGACGGCCGGGTCAAGACGCTGCACCCCAACGTGCATGCCGGCATCCTCGCCGACCGACGGCTTGAGTCACACCGCACCGAGCTCGACGAGCTCGGCATCGAGCCGTTCGACCTCGTGGTTGTCAACCTCTACCCGTTCACTGCCACGGTCGCCTCGGGCGCCAGCCGGGAGGAGTGCGTCGAGCAGATCGACATCGGTGGTCCGGCGATGGTTCGGGCCGCTGCAAAAAACCATCCAAGCGTCGCTGTCGTTGTCGACCCCTCACGGTATTCGGCTGTGCGGGCGGCCGTTCAGGCCGGCGGGTTCACCCTTGCGGAACGTCAGCAGCTGGCTGCCGACGCGTTCGTGCACACCGCCAACTACGACATCGCCGTGGCGTCGTGGATGGGCAACGTGCTCTCACCCTCAGACGAGGGCACCGGCTTCCCTGCCTGGCTCGGGGCCACGTGGGAGAAGGCCAGCACACTGCGTTACGGCGAGAACCCCCACCAGCGGGCAGCGCTGTACCGCAACCTCGACGGCGGACCGAGCCTGGCCAATGCGGAACAGCTGCATGGCAAGGAGATGTCCTACAACAACTACGTCGACGGTGAGGCCGCGTGGCGGGCTGCATACGACCATGACGAGCCGTGCGTCGCAATCATCAAGCACACCAACCCGTGCGGCATCGCGATTGGCAACGATGTCGCGCAGGCGCACCGCAAAGCGCACCAGTGCGACCCGGTGTCCGCCTTTGGTGGGGTCATCGCCACGAACCGGCCGGTGAGCGCGGAGATGGCTCAGCAGCTGGCCGACATCTTCACCGAGGTGGTGATCGCGCCCGAGTTCGAGCCGGCCGCGGTTGAGGTCCTCACCGAGAAGCGAAACCTCCGGCTGCTACGCAGCGGCGCGCCCCGCCGCCAAGGCGCCGAGATGCGCGGCATCCAGGGCGGGTTGCTGCTTCAGGTCATCGACGCAATTGCAGCCACCGGCGACGACCCGTCGAGCTGGACTGTCGCCACGGGCGACCCGGTCGACGACTCGACGATGCGCGACCTGGTCTTCGCCTGGCGCGCCTGCCGGGCCGTCAAGTCAAACGCGATCCTGCTGGTCCGGGACGGCGCGTCGGTCGGCGTCGGCATGGGTCAGGTCAACCGGGTCGACTCCGCGCGGCTCGCGGTCGCCCGAGCCGGTGAAGAGCGGGCGCGCGGGGCGGTGGCGGCATCCGATGCCTTCTTCCCTTTCCCCGACGGACTGGAGGTGCTGACCACTGCCGGAGTCCGGGCGGTCGTCCAGCCCGGGGGGTCAGTGCGCGACGAGGAGGTCACCGCTGCGGCGCGGGCCGCGGGGATCACCATGTACCTCACCGGCACACGGCATTTCTTCCACTGACCTCGAGGGGTGCAGGAGCGCAGCGATCAGCCGCCGGTGTGGATGTAGCCGATCAGGCTCTCGCGCTCGACCTCGAGCTCGTCCATCCGGTTTTTCACGACGTCGCCGATGCTGATGATGCCGACCAGTTGGTCGTCAACGACCACGGGGACGTGTCGAATCCGGTTGTCCGTCATGATGCGCATCACGGATTCGACCGAGTCGTCGGGAGTGGCGGTCATGACGTCGGCGGTCATGACATCCGAGACGAGCTCTCCGAGCGACCCGGTACCGTCGGCGGCAATCCGCCGGACCACGTCGCGCTCGGAGACGATGCCCAGGACGGCGGCGCCGTCACGCGAGACAACGAGAGCACCGACGTTGTGCTCGGTGAGCATCGCGAGCAGCTCAGTGAGGGTCACTTCGGGGGGCACGGTCGCGACAAACCCACCCTTGTGCCGAAGCACGTCTCGGATGTACATCGGTCGTCTCCTCAATCGGGGGTGGTCTCACGGTAGGCGCTCCGACGGCCCGGCGGGAGGCGTCCTGGCAGGATCGAACGCCGTGACCTCGCACCACCTGGCCCAGTTGAACGTGGCTCGCCTGCGCGAGCCGCTCGACCACCCCGACCTCAAGCCCTTCGTCGACTGGCTGGCGATCGTCAACGGTGACGCCGAGGCGGCCCCCGGCTTCGTCTGGCGGCTCGTGGACGATGAGGGCATCGGTGCGACCGCGATCCGGCCAGCGTGGGCCAGTGACGACCTGATCGTGAACCTGACCGTCTGGGAGACGGTCGAGACGCTGCGTGACTTCTTCCTGTCCGGCCGGCACCTCGAGATCATGCGGCGCCGACGCGAGTTCTTCCGACCTCACGACGGTCCGTACCTCGTCCTGTGGTGGGTCGACGCTGGGCACATCCCGGAGCTCGACGAGGCGAAGACCAGGCTCGACCACCTCACCTCCGTCGGTCCGAGCCCGGATGCGTTCACGTTGCGCACTCCGTTCCTGGCGCCGGCCGTCGCCACCCCGTGACCGAGCATCACGCACCGCCACTGGCTCCACTGGTGGCGGCGGCCCTGGCCGGCGCCGCGACGGCGGTGCAGGCCCGAGCGAACGGCTCCATGGGCGCGTGGCTGGACGACGGGCTCCTGGCCGCGTTCCTCGCGTTCAGCGTCGGCCTGGTCCTCCTCATCTGCCTCGTGGTGGCCGGCCGCTCGACCCGTGCGGCCTGGCAACGGTTGCGTCCTGAGCTGACTGCGCGTCGGCTCCAGTGGTGGCAGCTGCTCGGCGGGCTGGGTGGCGCGATCTTCGTACTCGGCCAAACCGTCACGGTCGCGACCATCGGGGTTGCGCTCTTCACCGTCTGCACCGTGGCCGGCCAGACGGTCGGCGGCGCTGGGGTCGACCGGGCCGGTCTGTCACCCGGCGGCGTCCGCCCGATCACCTGGCCGCGGGTGTCGGCGGCCGTCCTGTGCATCGTGGCGGTTGCGATCGCGGTGTCGGGTCGGGACAGCGGCGAGGCGGTGCCCGCGTACATCGCGCTGGCCTTGGTCGCGGGACTGGTCGTCGCGTTCCAGGGCGCGTTCAACGGACAGGTCTCGGTGGCCACCGGGTCCGCGGTCGTGTCCAGCCTGGTGAACTTCGTGGTCGCCTGGACCACGGGCTTGGTGCTCGTGGTTGGCGTCCGCGTCGTCTCGGGCGACCCGCTGCCGACACCACCAGCGCCATGGGACGAGCCTTTTCTGTGGCTGGGCGGACCGATCGGGGTGGCGTTCACCATTGTTCTCGGCGCGACTATCCGGCCGCTGGGCGTGCTGGTATTCGGGCTGGCCTCCGTCGCAGGGGCGCTCGTCGGCGCGGTTGCCGTCGATGCGCTGGCTGCGGATGCACCGCCGATCACCGCGCAGCTCGTGCTCGGAGTCACGCTGACCTTCGCCGCCGTGGCATTGGCCGCGGTCCCGCCGCGTCGCCCCGGCCGCGTACCGGTCCGGCAGGATGACCTCTCGTGACGGCGACGATTCTCGACGGCAAGGCGAGCGCAGCCGCGATCCGGTCCGAGCTGAAGCAACGAGTCGCATCGCTGGCCGAGCGTGGCGTGCATCCGGGTCTCGGAACACTGCTGGTCGGCGAGGACACCGGGTCGCGCGCGTACGTCGCGGGCAAGCACCGCGACGTCGAGGAGATCGGGATGCACGGCATCGCCCGCGAGCTGCCGGCGACGGCGAGCCAGGCCGACATCGAGGCCGTGGTTCGCGAGCTCAACCAGGACCCACAATGCACCGGGTACATCGTGCAGCTGCCGCTGCCGAACGGTGTGGACGCGAACCGGGTGCTCGAGCTCATGGACCCGGCGAAGGACGCCGACGGCCTGCACCCGGTGAACCTCGGCCGGCTCGTCCTGGGCACGGCAGCGCCGCTGCCCTGCACACCGCGCGGCATCGTCGAACTGCTGCGGCGTTACGACGTCCCGCTGGCCGGTGCGGAGGTGGTGGTCGTCGGCCGTGGCGTCACAGTCGGCCGCCCGCTCGGCCTGCTGCTGACTCGTAAGTCCGAGAACGCGACGGTGACCTTGTGCCACACCGGCACCAAGAACCTCCGCTCGCATCTGCGTCGGGCCGACATCATCGTCGCGGCGGCCGGGGTGCACCGCTTGGTCACCCCCGACGTCGTCAAGCCGGGGGCCGCAGTTCTCGACGTCGGCATCACCCGAACCGACGCGGGCCTGGTTGGCGACGTCGACCCGGAGGTGCGCTCCGTGGCCGGATACCTCGCACCGATGCCGGGCGGCGTGGGCCCGATGACGCGCGCGATGCTCGTCACGAATGTCGTGGAGGCCGCGGAAAAACGAGCAAGCGCGTCCACCAGGACGAGCGCGTGAATGCGACCATCGGCTCAGCGGCGTGACCGAGGAACCGCAGCCCGTCGTGCCGCGACGCGGACTCTGGTCGGAGTGGCCCGTGCTGACCGTGCTCGCGCTGATGCTGGTCGGGCTGCTCGTGACGGTGGTCCTCGACCGCTTCCGCCGGGGCACCGTGGTGATGGCCGCGGCGGTACTGCTCGGCGCGTTCTTCCGGGCAATGCTCCCGACCGAACGGGTGGGGGTCCTGGCGGTCCGTCGCAGAAGTGTCGATGTGGCGTGCCTCGGATCGTTGGGCTTGGGGCTGATCGTCGTGGCCCTGGTGGTGCCCGCCCCCAGCTGAGGAGGCCGACAATGGCGTATACCAAGGAGCCGCGGGTCGATGAGTACATCGACGCTTTGCCCGACTGGCAGCGGGGCGTCTGCCGCGAGGTGCGTGACCTGATCCACGCCGCCGCCCCGGAGATCATCGAGACAATCAAGTACCGCGGCCGGCCGTACTTCGTGCTCGACGGCAACGTCGCTGCCCTGATGGGCACCAAGGACCACGTGAATGTGTTTCTCTACGACCCGACCGTCTCGGACCCCGAGGGGATCATCACTCACGGCCATGGGAACGCCACCGGCCGGCAGATCGCCATCTACCAAGGGAACGCGCTGAACACGCGCGCCTTCGAGACGTTGATCGAGGAGATCGTCGCGAACAACCGCGCCGGTGGTTGGCGCCGGCGCAGCAGACCCGACTCGTGAGGCGTCGGCACTCCGACTAGGCTCAGCAACCGATCATCTCGACGGCGAGATACGTTCGGTCGTCGGGTCCAGCGGCGAGCGAGCCGCGTCCGTATGCGGCGCGAAGGAGCGGCAATCCCGATGACAAGTCAGCCCAGCATGAGCCCGGTCAACGTCACAGTCACCGGCGCCGCCGGCCAGATCGGGTACGCACTGCTGTTCCGGATCGCGTCCGGCCAGCTGCTCGGGCCGCAGACGCCGGTCAAGCTCCGGCTGCTCGAGATCCCGGAGGCGGTCAAGGCGGCGGAGGGCACCGCGATGGAGCTCGACGACTGCGCCTTCCCGTTGCTCACCGGGATCGACATCCACGACAACGCGACCGAAGGATTCGCCGGGGTCAACGTCGCGCTGCTGGTCGGCGCTCGGCCGCGCACTGCCGGGATGGAGCGCGGTGACCTGCTCAGCGCCAATGGCGGCATCTTCAAGCCGCAAGGCGAAGCGATCAACGCCGGAGCCGCGGCCGACGTGCGCGTCTTGGTGGTGGGCAACCCAGCCAACACCAACGCGCTGATCGCGGCGTCGCACGCACCGGATGTACCAGCAGAGCGGTTCACCGCGATGACCCGACTCGACCACAACCGGGCGCTCACCCAGCTTGCGAAGAAGGCCGGCGTGACGATCAGCGAGATCACCCAACTGGCCATCTGGGGCAACCATTCGGCCACTCAGTACCCGTCGATCGCGCATGCCGAGATCCAGGGCAAGCCGGCGACCGAGGTGGTGACCGACCGGTCGTGGATCGAGAACGACTTCATCCCGACGGTCGCGAGGCGGGGCGCCGCCATCATCGAGGCCCGTGGGGCGTCGTCGGCCGCCTCGGCCGCGAACGCCGCCATCGACCACGTCTACGACTGGGTGAACGGCACTCCCGACGGCGACTGGACCTCGGTTGCCCTGACGTCCGACGGCTCGTACGGCGTGCCCGAGGGGCTGATCTCGTCCTTCCCGTGCGTCTCCCGGAACGGGCGCTGGGAGATCGTCCAAGGGCTCGACATCGACGACTTCTCGCGGGGTCGCATCGATGCATCCGTCGCCGAGCTGGTCGAGGAGCGCGACGCCGTGCGCGAGCTCGGTCTCATCTGACGGTCTCCCGCCGTCGCCATCCGCATACCGAACCCGCGAAGCACCGGAGGAGCGCACCGCACATGGCGAAAATCAAGGTGGAAGGCACGGTCGTCGAGCTCGATGGCGACGAGATGACCCGGATCATCTGGCAGTTCATCAAGGACGAGCTGATCCTCAAGTACCTCGACGTCAACCTCGACTACTACGACCTGGGCATCGAGCACCGTGATGCCACCGACGACCAGGTGACGATCGATGCCGCGCACGCCATCAAGCAGCACGGCGTTGGCGTGAAGTGCGCGACGATCACGCCGGACGAGGCGCGGGTGGAGGAGTTCGGCCTCAAGAAGATGTGGCGGTCGCCGAACGGCACCATCCGCAACATCCTCGGCGGCGTCATCTTCCGCGAGCCGATTGTCATGTCGAACGTCCCGCGGCTGGTGCCGGGTTGGACCAAGCCGATCGTCGTCGGCCGTCACGCCTTCGGCGACCAGTACCGCGCCACCGACTTCGTCGTGCCTGGAGAGGGCACGTTGACCATGACCTTCACGCCGAAGGACGGCGGCGAGCCAATCGAGTACCACGTCTTCGACTTCCCCGGCGGCGGCGTCGCGATGGCGATGTACAACCTCGATGAGTCGATCCGTGACTTCGCTCGGGCGTCGATGCAGTACGGCCTGGAGCGGCACTACCCGGTGTACTTGTCGACGAAGAACACGATCCTCAAGGCGTATGACGGCCGGTTCAAGGACCTGTTCGCCGAGGTCTTCGAGAGCGAGTTCAAAGACGAGTTCGAGAAGGCCGGCATCATCTATGAGCACCGGCTGATCGACGAC
The DNA here is from genome assembly GCA_040510995.1 of Candidatus Nanopelagicales bacterium. Classification (GTDB taxonomy): domain Bacteria; phylum Actinomycetota; class Actinomycetes; order JBEVHX01; family JBEVHX01; genus JBEVHX01. The sequence continues at coordinate 13,532 of JBEVHX010000025.1, read as the reverse complement.
ATGGTGGCCGCTGCGCTGAAGTGGGGGGGTGGCTACGTCTGGGCCTGCAAGAACTACGACGGGGACGTGCAGTCCGACACCGTCGCGCAGGGCTTCGGTTCGCTTGGGCTGATGACCTCGGTTCTCATGACACCGGACGGACAGACGGTCGAGGCCGAGGCCGCGCATGGCACGGTGACACGGCACTTCCGCCAGCACCAGGCAGGCCAGCCGACGTCGACGAACCCGATCGCATCGATCTTCGCGTGGACCCGGGGTCTGGAGCATCGTGGCAAGCTCGACGGCACCCCGCCGGTGACCGAGTTCGCCGAGACCCTCGAGCGGGTCTGCATCGAGACGGTCGAGTCCGGCCAGATGACCAAGGACCTGGCCATGCTGATCGGCCCGGACGAGCCGTGGCTGACCACCCAGGACTTCCTGGCTGCCCTGGACGCCAACCTGCAGAAGGCCATGGCCTGACCCCGCCCGGTCGGGAGCTGGTCGCCTAGCATCAGGGCGTATGGACGGCGGTCATAGACCCACCGTGGGGGCGGCCCCGCGGTGACCGACACGCTGCTGAACATCGGCCTGGTCCTGCTGTTCATCCTCATCGGCGGGGTCTTCGCCTCGACCGAGCTCGCGCTGGTGTCCTTGCGGGTGAGCCAGGTCGAGCAGATGGCCAGGCAGAGCCGGCGCGGGGCGCGGGTGGCCAAGGTGCACGCGGACCCCAACCGCTTCCTCGCGGCCGTGCAGATCGGCGTCACCGTGGCCGGCTTCCTGTCCGCCGCATTCGGTGCCTCGACCCTGGCCGACGAGCTGTCGCCGGTTCTGCAGGACACTGGTCTGAGCGCAGCCGCCGCGGACATCCTCGCTCTGATCGGCATCACGCTCGTCATCGCATACCTGTCCATTGTGCTGGGTGAGCTGGTGGCCAAGCGGATCGCGCTGCAACGCGCCGAGGCGGTTGCACTCGCCGTGGCGCCGATGATCGACCGGTTCTCCAAGCTCATGACCCCGGTCATCTGGCTGTTGTCCGTGTCGACGAATGGCGTCCTGCGGGTGCTCGGCTTCGACCCTTCGCAGCAGCGGGAGGCGATTTCCTCCGACGAGCTGCGAAGCCTGGTCGCAACGACCCCTGACCTTGGCGGCGAGCAGCGCGCCCTGATCGAAGACGTGTTCGCCGCAGGGGAGAGGCAGCTGCGCGAGGTCATGGTGCCGCGAACCGAAGTCGCATTCATCAACGCGGACACCCCGGTCTTCAAGGCGGTCCGGCTGCTTGCCGAGATGCCGCACTCTCGGTATCCCGTCGTGGACGACAGCCGCGACGACGTCGTCGGTTTCGTCCACGTGCGCGACCTGTTCGACCCGGATGTCGTCAACCGGTCGGTGCGTGTCGGCGAGCTGGCCCGCGACGTGCTGATGCTCCCGGGCACGAAGAAGGTCCTGCCCGCCCTCTCCGAGATGCGGCGCGACGGTCATCACCTGGCGATCGTCGTCGACGAGTACGGCGGAACCGCCGGAATCGTCACGTTGGAGGACCTGGTCGAGGAGTTCGTCGGGGAGATCCGCGACGAATACGACGAGGAGGAGGAGGGCGCCCAACGCCCACGACGCGACGTCCTGGACGTCGACGGCCTGCTCAACATCGAGGACTTCGCCGACGAGGCCGGCTTCGAGCTGCCCGACGGCCCCTACGAGACTGTTGCCGGTTTCATGGTGAGCCTGCTGGGTCGGCTGCCGCGGGTCGGCGACCACGTCGATGTGGACGGGCACCGCCTCGAGGTGACCGCACTCGACGGCCGACGGGTCGACCGCCTACGGGTCACGCCCGTCGAGCCCGTGCCGCACGCTTCCACCGGACCGAAGGCCGAGGTGCCACCCGCGTCCTCCGAAGCCACGCGCCTGGAACAATGACCGCCATGCCCGCGCGCCCGCGAGTCTTTTCCGGTATGCAGCCCACCGGCGGCAGCCTTCACCTCGGCAACTACCTGGGCGCCTTGCTGCAGTGGGTTCGGCTGCAGGAGACGCACGACTGCGTCTACTGCGTCGTGGACCTGCACGCGATCACCATGGAGCACGACCCGGCCGAGCTGCGCGAGCGCACCCGCCGGACCGCCGCGCAGTACATCGCGGCCGGGGTCGACCCGGAGCGCAGCATCCTGTTCGTGCAAAGCCACGTGCCCGAGCACGCCCAGCTCGGGTGGGTGCTCAGCTGCATCACCGCGTTCGGCGAGGCGAACCGGATGACACAGTTCAAGGACAAGTCTGCGAAGGGGACCGCCGACAGCGCAAGCGTCGGGCTCTTCACATACCCGGTGCTCCAGGCCGCCGACATCCTGCTGTACCACGCGGACCAGGTGCCGGTCGGGGAGGACCAACGCCAGCACGTCGAGCTCACTCGTGACCTGGCCCAGCGGTTCAACTTCCGCTTCGGACAGACCTTCCGCGTGCCTGAGGCATACATCGTCAAGGAGACCGCAAGGATCTATGACCTCCAGGACCCGACCGCGAAGATGAGCAAGTCGGCGGCGTCCGATGCGGGCGGGATCGGCATGCTCGAGGACCCGAAGAGCGTGGCGAAGAAGGTTCGCCGAGCGGTCACCGACACCGAGCGGGAGATTCGCTTCGACCCCGAGGCCAAGCCCGGCATCAGCAACCTGCTCACGATTTACTCGACGCTGTCCGGCCGGCCGGTGGCTGAGCTGGTGCAGTCGTATGCCGGCCGCGGCTACAGCGACCTCAAGTCCGACCTGGCCGACGTGGTCGTCGGCGTCGTCGAGCCCTTCCAGCGGCGCGCCCTCGAGCTGCAGAACGACACCGACGCGCTGGACGCCCTCCTTGAGGACGGTGCCCAGCGGGCTCGCGCGATCGCCAGTGAGACATTGGCACTGGCCTACGAGCGGGTCGGCTTCCTGCCGTCCAAGCACTGACCATCGTGACTTCGGCCGGCCGACTGATCGGGGTGGCGATCTCGATCCCGGAGCCTTGGGGTACCGAGCTGCGACGGGAACGCGCCCGGCTGGGTGACTCCCTGGCCGACAGCGTCCCAACCCATGTGACGCTCCTGCCGCCGACCACGATTGACACCGACGTGCTCCCGGCGGTCGAAGCGCACCTGACCGAGGTTGCCAAGCGCGGCCGCGCGTTCACCATGCACCTGCGCGGCACCGGCTCGTTCCGGCCAGTGTCTCCTGTGGTGTTCGTCCAAGTCGTCGAGGGGATCGCCGGCTGCGAGGTGGTGGAAGCCGAGGTGCGGTCGGGGATCCTCCAGCGCAAGCTCGCCTTCCCGTACCACCCGCACGTCACGGTCGCGCACGACCTCCCAGAGGAGGACCTCGACACGGCCTTCCGTGAGCTCGCCGGGTACGAGGCCCGGTTCCCGATTTGGGGCTACACGCTGTACGAGCACGTGGACGGCAGCTGGGCGCCGCGCCGCGACTTCGTCTTTGGCGGCGAGATCGGCCGGTGAGCGGCTCGCGCTCGAGGCGGTGGTCGGCGGCGCTGCCGGCCGCGCAGAAGCGGCTGGATTCCATGCGGACGCGATCGGAGTTCGTCGACCACGGTGTCCGCGCCGTGCTGCGCTACACCGAGGTCGGTGGCAGCCAGCTGTCCGCCAGCATCACGTACTACGGCTTCCTGGCGGCCTTCCCGCTGATCGCGCTCGTCTACGCCGTCGTGGACGTGCTGAGCTCGCTGCTCCCCACGCTGGGTGAGCAGGTCAACGAGAGCTTGGCGGACGTCGCGCCCACGGTCGTCGGCGAGGGTGCTGGTCAGATCGAGGTGGGCGTCGGGGCCACCGACGGCGTGGTCGTGGGCATCATCGCCCTCGCGGTGTTGGTCTACGCCGGTGTGCGCTGGGTCATGACGATGCGCTGGACGCTGCACGCCGTTGCCGGGGTGCGGATGCCGCGTGGGCGGGCCGCCCTGCTCGGCTTTGCCCGCGACGTGGTGGTCTTGCTCCTGCTCGGGGTGGCCTTCCTGTCGTCGCTGGCGGTGTCGGCCCTGACTGCAGACGCCTCCGACTGGATCTTCGACCAGCTCGACATGGACGCCGGCGTGGAGCGCTGGATGGCGCGCTTGCTCGCCTTCGTCGCGGTGTTCCTCGCTGATGCCATGATCGCCACGATCGTGCTGCTGGGGCTTTCAGGCGCGCGCCCGCGCCGACGCGACCTGCTCACTGCTGCGCTGGCCTGGGCCGCGGGGTTCGCGGTGCTCAAGGTGGCAGCGACCTGGATCATCGGATTTGCATTGTCGAACCCGCTCTACGGCACGTTCGCGCTGACCATCGGGGTGCTGATCTGGATCAACTGGTCGAGCAGGTGGCTGCTGCTGTGCGGGGCGTGGGCGGTAACCTCAGCCCCTGGGCAGGGTGGCCCCGCCGCGACGCCGGCGCATGTCCCCGCGAGCGATTCGACCGATCATGAGCATCGCGAGCGCGACCAACACCCCGCTGGCGCCGAGGAGCAGCCAACTCCCCGATGACCGGGCCGGCTGCTGGCTCGAGGCCGCGACCGGTACCACGGACTCCTCGCCGCCGGCCGACGGTCCGGCGGTTGTCTCGGGCTCGGCAGCCGGCGTCGGCGGGGCGGTTGGCGTCGGCTGCGCGGTCGGCGGCGCGGCGCTCGCAACCGGGCTGACGGTGGGGGACGGCGACGTGTCGACCCTGCCCGTGGAGACCAGCTCGCCGACAGGCTTGAGCAGGTCGCGGTTGGCGAACGCCCAGTCGAAGGCCTGCGTCGCGATCGCCTCGGTGCTTCCGTTGAAGCGCATGAACGTCGCCACCAGGGTGTGCCCGTCGCGTTCGACGGCGGCTACGAACGTGCGCAACGAGGCATCGGTGTAGCCGGTCTTGCCGCCGATCGTTCCGGGGTAGTCCGCCAGCGCCAGCCGGTTCTTGGTCGCGATCTCGTATGTGGGCCGCTGCGTCCCCTCTGGCACCGGTCCAGCCGGGAACGCATACCGCTCCGTGCCGTAGATCTGCCGCCAAGCGGGATCCTTCAAGCCGTTGGCTTGAACGAGCGCGAGGTCGTACGCGGACGACACCTGGCCCTCGGCGTCGAGGCCGGAGGTGTTGACCACGACCGTGTCGAACGCGCCGATCCGGTTGGCCTGCGCGTTGAGCAGCGCGGCGGCGGCTGCATCCCCGCCAACCGCGTTGGCCAACGCGTGCGCGGCGTCGTTGCCGGAGGGCAGCATCATCCCGTAGAGCAGGTTCTCCACGGTGTAGGTGGCATCCGGCACCAGGCCGACCTTGCTGCCGACCTGTGCGGCGTCGGCTTGAACCGCGACGTACGGCTGGTCGGGACGGAGCTCGGGGAGGACCGACAGCAGAGTGAGGGTCTTCAGCGTGCTGGCCGGCTTGAGCCGCTCGTGCGGGTTCTTTGCCGCGAGGACGTCGCCGGTGGTGACGTCGGCGACCACCCAGGCCTCGGCGTCGTTCTCCGGCGGAGGCGCCGCGCCACCGGACAGGTCGACGATGAGGACGCCGGCCTCGCCCAGCCGCCCACCGCCGACCACACCAGCGGGTGACGGGTTCGGGGTCGGCGCTGCATTCGCGGCCGGCGCCATGAGGCCGATGACGGCGAGGCCGACCAGCGAAGCGATCAGGGTGCGGCGCGGGCGGCGGGGTCGGGGCTGCTGCATGGCGGCTCCGAGGTTACCTGCCCGCATCGACGTGCCTTTGTATCGGAGAGACCGAAACGCCGCCACATGCACGCCGGCCGCCTCCCGACGATGTGCCGTCGCATCAATCTCCGATGCGGCCGCACTGTGTTGCGAAGAAACGGCGGCTGGTGGCGGTCAGACGCGGCGGAAGATCAGCGCCCTCTTGACCTCCTGGATCGCCTTGGTGACCTCGATGCCGCGGGGGCAGGCCTCGGAGCAGTTGAAGGTCGTCCGGCAGCGCCAGACGCCCTCCTTCTCGTTCAGGACCTCGAGCCGCTGCTCAGTCCCCTCGTCGCGGCTGTCGAAGATGAACCGATGCGCGTTGACGATGGCCGCGGGGCCGAAGTACTGGCCGTCCGTCCAGTAGACCGGGCACGACGTGGTGCACGCCGCGCACAGGATGCACTTGGTGGTGTCGTCGAAGCGTGCACGATCCTCGGCGCTCTGCAGCCGCTCGCGGGTGGGCGGGTTGCCTTCGGTCATGAGGTACGGCAGCACGTCGCGATAAGCCGCGAAGAACGGCTCCATGTCGACGATGAGGTCCTTCTCCAGCGGCAGGCCCTTGATGGCCTCGATCAGGATGGTCTTGGTCGGGTCGAGGTCCTTGATCAGGGTCTTGCATGCCAACCGGTTGCGCCCGTTGATCCGAATCGCGTCGGATCCGCAGATGCCATGGGCGCACGACCGCCGGAAGGTCAGCGTGCCGTCCTGCTCCCACTTGATCCGGTGGAGCGCGTCCAGCACCTTGTCGGTCGGGAAGCAGGAGACGACGTAGGTCTCCCAATGCGGCTCGGTGTCCACCTCCGGGTTGTACCGGCGGATCTTGAGCGTCACGTCGAGCGCAACCGGCGCCATTGTCGACGGTATCGGCGCAGGGGTCGTGTTCACGACTTCGATGGACATCAGTACTTGCGCTCCATCGGCTGGTAGCGGGTGACGGTCACCGGCTTGTAGTCAAGCCGAACCATCGGCTTGTCCGTCCCGTCGGCATACCGCTCGTCACCCACCTCGCGGTAGGCCATCGTGTGCCGCATGAAGTTGACGTCGTCGCGGTGCGGGTAGTCCTCGCGCGCGTGCCCGCCGCGGGACTCCTTGCGCGCGATCGCCGCGGTCACCAGGATCTCCGCCAGCTCGAGCAAGAAGCCGAGCTCGATCGCCTCGAGCAGGTCGCTGTTGTACCGGTGGCCCTTGTCCTGGATCGCAACGTTGCGGTACCGCTCCTTGAGCGCCTGCACGTCGGTCAGAGCCTGCTTCAGCGTGGCTTCGGTGCGGTACACCTGCGCGTTCAGGTCCATCGTCTCCTGCATCTCGCGGCGAATGGTCGCGATCCGCTCGGTCCCGGCGGCGTTGCGCAGCCCTTCCACCAGACCCTGGGTGTATGCGGCCGGTGCTGCGGGCAGGTCGACCCAGTCGGTCTTCGTGGCGTACTCGGCGGCGGAGATGCCGGCCCTCCGTCCGAACACGTTGATGTCCAACAGCGAGTTGGTGCCGAGCCGGTTGGCCCCATGCACCGACACGCACGCGCACTCTCCGGCCGCATACAGGCCAGGCACGACGTGCTCGTTGTCTCGCAGCACGCGGGTGGTGACGTCGGTCGGGATGCCCCCCATCGCATAGTGCGCCGTCGGGAAGACCGGCACCGGCTCGACCAGCGGGTCGACGCCGAGGTACGTGCGGGAGAACTCGGTGATGTCCGGCAGCTTGGTCTCGACCTGCTCAGCGGGCAGGTGCGTCAGATCGAGAAAGACGTAGTCCCGCGCCGGCCCGGCGCCCCGGCCGTCGCGCACCTCTTGCACCATGGCGCGGGCCACCATGTCACGCGGCGCAAGGTCCTTGATGGTTGGCGCATACCGCTCCATGAAGCGCTCGCCGGAGGCGTTGCGCAGGATGCCGCCCTCGCCACGGGCGCCCTCGGTGAGCAGCACGCCGAGGCCGGCCAGGCCGGTGGGGTGGAACTGGTAGAACTCAACGTCCTCCAGCGGCAAGCCCTTGCGGTAGACGATCCCCATCCCGTCGCCGGTGAGGGTGTGCGCATTGGAAGTCGTCTTGTAGACCTTGCCGAACCCCCCGGTGGAGAACACCACCGACTTGGCTTGGAACACGTGCAGCTCGCCGGTGGCGAACTCGTAGGCGACGACACCCGCCGTTCGCCGGTCGTCCCCGGTGTCGTCAGAGCTGCCGGTCAGCAGCAGGTCGAGGACGTAGAACTCGTTGTAGAACTCGATGCCGTGCTTGACGCAGTTTTGGTACAGCGTCTGCAGGATCATGTGGCCGGTGCGGTCGGCGGCATAGCACGCGCGCCGGACGGCCGCCTCGCCGTGGTTGCGAGTGTGCCCGCCGAAGCGCCGCTGGTCGATGCGGCCCTCGGGCGTGCGGTTGAAGGGCAGGCCCATCTTCTCCAGGTCGAGGACCGCGTCGATGGCTTCCTTGCACATCACCTCGGCCGCGTCCTGGTCGACGAGGTAGTCGCCGCCCTTGACCGTGTCGAAGGTGTGCCACTCCCAGTTGTCCTCCTCGACGTTGGCCAGCGCCGCGCACATGCCCCCCTGGGCCGCGCCGGTGTGGGACCGAGTCGGGTACAGCTTGGTGAGCACGGCCGTGCGCGCGCGCTGGCCGGCCTCGAGCGCCGCGCGCATGCCGGCGCCACCCGCGCCGACGATGACAACGTCGTACTTGTGACTGTGCTCGTTCAGAATGGCCACGCGAGGTCCCCGTCAGCCGATGGTGGGGTCGAAGGTGAAAATCACGAGCGTGCCGAGGAACAGAACGAGCACCGCCGAGACGTAGAGCAGCATCTTGAGCCAGAACCGGGTGCCGTCTCGCTCGGCGTAGTCGTTGATGATCGTGCGCAGCCCGTTGAGGCCGTGCAGCTCGGCGAGCCACAGCATCGTCAGGTCCCAGACCTGCCAGAACGGGCTCGACCACCGGCCCGCGACGAACGCGAAGTTGATCTTCTGCACACCGCCGTCGAGCACGGTCATGATGAACAGGTGACCGAGCACGAGGAACACCAGCACGATGCCCGAGATCCGCATGAACAGCCACGAGTAGAGCTCGAAGTTGGTCCGGCTGGTCGCCCGCGAGCGGGGCCGCTGGATCGACAGCGCGCTCACGGCGTGCTCCCGAACAGCGTCTCCCAGGTATGTGCCGTCATGGGCCAGAAGAAGCCGGCCAGAACTATCACCCACAGGCCGATGACCACCCAGAGCATCTGCCTCTGGTAGCGCGGGCCTTTCTCCCAGAAGTCGATCGCGATCACCCGGAGCCCGTTGAGCGCGTGGTAGAGCACGGCTGCGACCAGGCCGACCTCGAGCAGGTTCACGATCGGGTTCTTGTAGGTCGCGATCACCGTGTCGTATGCCTCCGGCGACACCCGGACCAGTGCGGTGTCGAGCACGTGGGCGAACAAGAAGAAGAAAACCAGCACGCCGGTGATGCGATGCGCCACCCACGACCACATGCCTTCGCGGCCGCGGTACAGAGTGCCGGCGGGAGCGGTGGGCACGGGGGAGCCCTCCTGCGGACGGTCGTGTGGTGATCTCTCGATCAGACTAACGACGGACCGCCCCCGCCGCCCGCAGGTCGCTTGATCGCGATCGGCGTTCCGGACCGTGTCGTTCCCGGCACGATCTCGCACCCAAGTCGTGATCAAGGTCGGGGCCGTAGCCTCTGGGCATGGGACGCGAGACAGAGTCCGGGCTGCCGATCGAGCCGGTGTACGGTCCGGACGCCCTCGCAGGCTGGGACCCAGGTACCAAGCTCGGCGAACCCGGCGGCTACCCGTTCACCCGTGGTCCGTATGCGTCGATGTACACGTACCGGCCCTGGACGATGCGGCAGTACGCCGGTTTTGGCACGGCGAAGGAGTCGAACGCCCGGTACCACCAGCTGCTCGCCAACGGTACGACCGGCCTGAGCGTGGCCTTCGACCTGCCCACCCAGATGGGCTACGACTCCGACGCCTTGCAGGCCCACGGTGAGGTCGGCAAGGTCGGCGTGGCCATCGACTCCATCGACGACATGCGAACCCTGTTCGACGGCATCCCGCTGGACCGGGTCTCGACGTCGATGACGATCAACGCCCCGGCTGCGCTGCTGCTCCTGCTGTACCAGCTTGTCGGCGAGGAGCACGGGATCAGCGGGGCGCAGCTGAACGGGACAATCCAAAACGACGTGCTCAAGGAGTACATCGCCCGGGGCACCTACATCTACCCGCCGAAACAGTCGCTGCGGCTGACCACCGACATCTTCCTGTACTGCCGCACCGAGATCCCGCGCTGGAACACGATCTCGATCTCCGGCTACCACATGGCCGAGGCGGGTGCGACGCCCGCGCAGGAGGTCGCGTTCACCCTCGCCGACGGCATCGAGTACGTCCGCGCCGCCGTCTCGAGCGGGCAGCACGTCGACGAGTTCGCCCCGCGGCTGGCGTTCTTCTTCGTCTCCCGCACGACGCTCCTCGAGGAGGTCGCGAAGTTCCGGGCCGCCCGGCGGATCTGGGCCGACGTCATGCGCAACGAGTTCGGTGCGGAGAGCCCGAAGTCGCAGATGCTGCGCTTTCACACCCAGACCGCCGGCGTTCAGCTCACCGCCCAGCAGCCAGAGGTCAACCTCGTCCGGGTCACGGTGCAGGCACTCGCCGCCGTCCTGGGTGGCACGCAGTCGCTGCATACGAACTCCTTCGACGAGGCGATCGCACTGCCGACCGAGAAGTCGGCCCGACTCGCCCTGCGCACCCAGCAGGTGCTTGCGTTCGAAACCGACGTGACCGCCACGGTCGACCCGTTCGCCGGCTCGTACGTGGTCGAGTCGATGACCGACGACCTCGAGGCGGCCACGCGGCACCTGATGCAGCAGGTCGAGGACCTCGGCGGCGCGGTCGCCGCGATCGAGCGCGGCTTCCAGAAGACCGAGATCGAGCGCTCGGCGTATGCGGTCGCACAGCAGATCGACAGCCGCGAGCGCGCGATCGTGGGGGTCAACAAGTTCGCACTGGACGAAGAGGAGCCGTACGAGCCACTTCGGGTCGACCCGTTGATCGAGCGCAACCAAGCCGCCCGGTTGGAGGTGCTGCGCGCCGAGCGCGAGGCTTCGGCGGTTCAGGCGGCACTCGACGCTCTCAAGAAGGCTGCCGACGGTACCGATAACGTGCTTATGCCGATGAAGCAGGCGCTGCGCGCGCGGGCGACCGTCGGCGAGGTGTGCGACAGCCTGCGCGAGGTCTGGGGTACCTACACTCCGGCCGACTCGTTCTGACCGCCGTGTCGTCCCCGACGTGTCAGGCCAAGCCTCCGGCAGGCCGCACGCAATGTCTGACGGCCGCGATGACGCTGTCACGCGACTCGTGCGCCTGGACGCTCGAAACGTCTGACACGGTATGCACACGATGAACCAGGACCAACTCACCCTGTTGGACGCGCTCGTCGTGCCGTACGACCTCGAGCTGCGCGCCATGCGCCGGGACATCCACACCTACCCGGAGCTGGCCCGCGACGAGCACCGCACGACCCGGGTGGTCGCCGACCGGCTCTCGCAGGCCGGCCTGACGCCGCATCGGCTGCCGGGAACGGGTCTCACGTGCGACATCGGTGACGGCCGCCCGAGGATCGCGCTGCGTGCCGACATGGACGCCCTGAGTGTCCGGGACGAAAAGGACGTTCCCTACCGGTCCCAGGTCGACGGGGTCGCGCACTGCTGCGGCCACGACATGCACACGGTCATCGCGCTGGGTGCCGGGCTCGTCCTGAACGACCTGCACCGGGCCGCCTCACTGACCGGCGCCGTCCGGCTGGTCTTCCAGCCCGCCGAGGAAGCCACTCCCGGCGGCGCACTCGACGTGCTCGCGTCCGGCGCCTTGGAAGGCGTCGACCGGATCCTGGGACTGCACTGCGACCCGCGGCACGACGTCGGCGAGGTCGGCGTCCGGGTGGGCTCGATCACCGGCTCCGCCGACGAGATCAGGGTTCGGATCAGCGGTCCCGGCGGGCATACGGCTCGACCCCACTTGACCGCAGATGTCGTGTATGCGCTCGCCAAGGTGGTTGCGGACGTCCCGGCGGTGCTGTCGCGGCGAGTGGACCCGAGGGCCAGCCTGTCCGTGGTGTGGGGACAGATCTTCGCCGGGCGCGCGTCGAACGCGATCCCGGAGGTCGGGGAGGCCGCCGGAACGGTGCGCGCGCTCGATGTCCGGGCCTGGCAGGAGGCGCCGAAGATCATCGAGGATGCGATCCGCGGGGTTGCCGCACCCTACGACGTCCGCGTCGACGTCACGTACACGCGGGGCGTGGCGCCCGTCGTCAACGAGCCGATCAGTGCCGGCCTGCTGGAGGCGGCGGCGCTGGCCACCGGGGCCGACGTCCACGAGGCCGAGCAGAGCCTGGGCGGGGAGGACTTCGGCTGGTACCTCCAGCAGATGGACGGCGCCATGGGCCGGCTAGGCGTACGCACTCCCGGCGGACCGACCCACGACCTGCACCAGGGTCACTTCGACGCAGACGAGGACGCGATCGCGGTCGGCGTGAAGGTGCTCGCCGGCGCCGCCCTGCTCGCCCTGACCTGACCTCGCGGATGTTGACGTCGGCGCGCGATGTCGACTCGACATCGAGCGCAAACGTCAGCATCGGCGAAGTCGGGCGCAACCCGGCGACCATCCGCGATCGCGGGAGAAAGTGGCGGTGGATCCCCCGTTCGTTTGCTTTCGCGTAACGAAATCGCTGCGACTGGCACAAGATTCGTTCGGCTGGGCGTGCGGGCCGTAAGGTGCCCCCGAGCCGGGCCAGGGGCGTGCCCACGCCCATGCCGGGCCGGCGGCCATATTCATTTCGGAAGGAGCCACCCGTGCGAATGCGTCGGGTTACCACTCTGGTCGCGGCACTCGCTGCCGCGACCCTCGTCCTGTCCGCCTGCGGTGGCGACGACGACGACGACACCAGCAGCGGCGACACCAGCAGCCCCACCGCACAGTCCGACGTTCGCGTTGGCGTGGCCTACGACATCGGCGGCCGCGGAGACCAGTCCTTCAACGACTCGGCAGCAGTTGGCATCGACCAGGCGATCGACGAGTACGGCGTCGAGGTCGAGGAGCTCGAGGCCTCCGCTGGCGAGACCGATGCCGACAAGGCCGAACGTCTGCGCCTGCTCGCCGAGGGCGGCTTCAACCCGGTCATTGCCATCGGTTTTGCCTACTCCAAGCCCATCGGTGAGGTCGCGGCGGAGTACCCGGACACGAACTTCGCGATGATCGATGACACCGCGAACGACCTGCCCAACCTGGCCAACCTCGTCTTCGCCGAGGAGCAGGGGTCGTTCCTGGTGGGTGTCATCGCGGCCAACGCTTCCCCCAACAACAACGTCGGCTTCATCGGCGGTGTCGAGGTCGAGCTGATCAAGAAGTTCCAGGCCGGGTTCACGGAAGGCGTCCATGCGGTCAAGCCGGACGCGATCGTCCAGGTGCAGTACCTCACGCAGGTCCCGGACTTCACCGGCTTCAACGACCCGGCCAAGGGCAAGACTGCGGCCGAGGGCATGTTCGATGCCGGCGCCGACATCGTCTTCCACGCTGCGGGCGGCTCCGGCGGCGGGCTGTTCGAGGCCGCGCAGGCGGCCGGGAAGCTGGCGATCGGGGTCGACTCTGACCAATACCTCCAACCGGCCTACGCGGCGGTCAAGGACGTCATCCTCACGTCGATGATCAAGCGGGTCGACATCGCCGTGTACGAATTCATCAAGTCGGCGGTTGAGGGCGACACGTTGACCGGCAATACCTTGTTCGACCTCGAGGTGGATGGCGTCGGCTACTCGACGTCGAACGACGCGGTTTCGGCGTACGTCGAGGGCGTGGACGACTACGCCGCGCAGATCGTGGACGGGTCACTCGAGGTTCCGACCAG
>JBEVHX010000024.1:0-13709 GCA_040510995.1 Candidatus Nanopelagicales bacterium | reverse complement strand
ACACCAACCGCGGCCGGATCATCACCCCGCTCAAGGACCGCTTCGGCGCCGAGATCAGGACTCACTACCCGCTTGACCTGGAGGACGAGGTCGAGCTCATGCTGCAGGAGGCGGCGCCAGCCGCCGAGGTGCCCAAGCACCTGGTCGAGGTCTTGGCTCGCTACACCCAGCTCGTCCGCGAGTCGTCGGCGGTCGACAAGCGCTCGGGTGTCTCGGCACGCTTCGGCATCGCCGGCACGGAGACGATCGCGGCCTCTGCGCTGCGACGAGCAGCGCTGGTCGGTGAGGAGACGGCCGTCGCCCGGGTCTGCGACCTGCCCGGCATCGTGTCGACGCTGCGTGGCAAGGTCGAGTTCGAGGCCTCTGAAGAGGGGCGCGAGGTCGAGGTCTTGGCCCACCTGCTGCGGCGTTCCATCGCCGACGTCTTCCGCCACCACCTGGCCGCCTCGGACCTGAGTGGGCTGATCAGCCGATTCGAGGAGGGCGAGCATGTGGTCACCGGCGAGCTCGTGCCGGCCGCAACCCTGCTCCGCGAGGTCGGCCGCTTCGACGGCCTGGCGAGGGTGATGGCGCTGCTCGGCATGGAGGGCGAGGAGTCGCCGGGCCTGGCTGCGGCGGCTGTCGAGTTCGCGCTCGAGGGCCTGTGGCTGAACCGCAGGCTCGCCAAAGACGAGATCGACGGCCGCACCGTCTACGGGCCGGCCTGACTCGTCGGCCATGAAGGGCTACCGCTACGGCGCATATGACGACGGGCCCGACCCGCTCGCCGCGCCGTACGACGTCGCTCGAGCCGTCGACGAGCTGGGCGATGCGGTGCTCGACGGTGCCGGCACCCGAGACGCGCTGCGCGAGCTGCTGCGTCGGGGTGCGGACGGGCTGCACGGCCTGGACGACCTACTCCGCCAGGTCCGGCGACAGCAGCGCCAGCTGCGTCGAAGCGGACGGCTCGACGGCACTCTCGAGGAGGTGCGACGGCTGCTCGACCAGGCGATCGGCCAGGAGCGTGCGGCCCTGTTCCCCGATCCGTCCGACGACGCCCGGGTCCGCGAGGCGGAGCTCGACGCGCTGCCCCCCGACACCGCACGGGCGGTCCGCGAGCTGGCCGACTACGACTGGCGCAGCGCCGACGCGAGGGCCACCTACGAACAGATCCGCGACCTGCTGCGCCGCGAAGTGCTCGACCGACAGTTCCGCGGGATGAAGCAGGCTCTGGAAAACGCAGACCCGGACGTCCAGCAGCGAGTCCGCGACATGCTTGCCGACCTCAACACGATGCTCGAGGCGGACGCCCGCGGCGAGCACACGCAGGCCGACTTCGACGCGTTCATGGACAAGTACGGAGACTTCTTCCCCGAGCAGCCGGCCAATCTCGAGGAGCTCGTCGACCAGCTCGCTCGCCGGGCGGCGGCTGCCGAGCGGATGATGCGCTCGCTGACCCCCGAGCAACGCGCCGAGCTCGAACAGCTTGCGGCACAGGCTCTCGGCGATCTCGACCTCGCCGCCGAGATGGCCCGGCTCAACCAGTCGCTGCAGTCGCGCCGTCCGGACATGTTCGGTCGACGCGGTCGCGAGCGAATGACCGGCCAGACACCGTTGGGACTCGGAGACGCGACCACCACGCTCGAAGAGCTCGCCGACTTGGATGCGCTCGAGGAAACGATGAGCCAGGAGTACGCGGGGGCAACGCTGGACGACGTCGACGAAGGCGCCGTGCAGCGGGCGCTCGGTCGGCAGGCGGTGGACGACCTCGACCAGCTCAAGCGGCTGGAGCGCGAGCTCGAGCGGCAGGGCTATCTGGTGCGTCGCAACGGTGAGCTCGAGCTGTCCCCCAAGGCAGTCCGACGAATCGGGCAGACCGCGCTGCGCCGCGTGTTCGCGTCACTCGACGCACCGCGCCGCGGGGACCACGACGTGCACGACGCCGGTGCCGCTGGTGAGGTCACCGGGGCGTCGCGGGAGTGGCGCTTCGGCGACGAGCAGCCGCTCGACGTGGTGCGCACGGTGCGCAACGCCGTGGTTCGTAGCGCACCAACGCAGGGCCGCATACCTCTCCAGGTCGAAGACTTCGAGGTCGTCGAGACCGAGCGGCGGACCAGCGCCGCCGTTTGCCTGCTCGTCGACTTGTCGTACTCGATGGTGCTGAACGGAACCTGGGCCCCGGCCAAGCAGACCGCGCTCGCGCTCCACGCGCTGATCACCGGCATGTACCCGCAGGACGCGCTGCAGGTCATTGGGTTCTCCAACATGGCGCGGGTTCTGCAGCCCACCGAGCTGGCCGGCGTCGAATGGGAGATGGTGCAGGGCACCAACCTGCAGCACGCGCTGATGATGGCCGGGCGGTTCCTCGAACGGCACAACGGCTCGGAGCCCGTCGTGCTCGTGGTCACCGACGGCGAGCCAACGGCCCACCTGCTGCGCGACGGTCGGCATTACTTCGACTGGCCGCCCGCGCCCGAGACCCTTGAGCTCACCCTTGCCGAGGTCGACCGCATGACGCGGCGCGGCGCGACCATCAACGTGTTCATGCTCGGTGACGACCCGCGTCTGGTGGACTTCGTCACCGAGGTCGCGCGGCGCAACGGCGGGCGGGTGTTCTCCCCCTCGGCGGACACCCTGGGTGACTACGTCGTGGCGGACTTCCTGCGCACCCGTCGCGCACTGGGCCGCCCTCGCCGCGCCTCCTGACCACACCACCACGTCCTCGTGATCATGCACGATTTCCGGCCCCTGGCAGGATGGCGCGGTGCGGCTGCCCCTGCGTGATCTCCCGCGCGACGTGGCCGTCCTCAGTGCAGTCGCCTTCTTCGTCGCCCTCGGTTTCGGCATCGTCGCACCGGCCATCCCGGTCTTCGCAACGTCGTTCGGCGTGGGCAACTTCGCGGCCGGCGCAGTCATCTCGGTCTTCGCGCTGATGCGCTTCGTCTCCGCCTTCGGCGGTGGACGGCTGGTGGACGCCTTCGGTGAGCGTCTGATCCTCGCCACCGGGATCGGCATCGTGGCGGTGAGCTCAGCGTTGGCAGGCTTGTCGCAGAACTACACCCAGCTACTCGTCCTGCGCGGCGTCGGGGGCATCGGTTCCGCGATGTTCACGGTGTCGGCGATGAGCCTCCTGCTGCGCGTGACCGTGCCGGACCAGCGCGGCCGAGCCAGCGGCGCCTTCCAAGGCGGCTTCCTGGTCGGCGCCATTGCTGGGCCTGCGTTCGGCGGTCCGCTCACCGACATCTCACTGCGTGCACCCTTCTTCCTGTATGCGGCCACGCTGGCGGCCGCGGGCACGGTGGCGATGGTGTTCCTGGCCGGCAGCGAGCTGCACGAGAAGGACGCCGCCGTCGACTCCACTGGCGTGACCCCGCTTCGCGAGGCGTTCAAGGACTCCGCCTACGTCGCGGCGCTCACCAACAACTTCACCAACGGCTGGGCGTTGTTCGGCGTTCGGGTCTCCCTCGTTCCGGTGTTCGTCATCGAAGGCCTCGAGCAGGGCGCGGTCTGGACCGGTGTCGGGCTGGTGGTGTCCGCACTCGTGCAAGGCGTCGCACTCCTGCCCGCCGGCCGGTTGGCCGACACGCGCGGACGCAAACCGTTCATGCTGCTCGGAGCGCTGCTCATCACGTCCAGCATGCTGCTTCTGGCAACGGCGACCCTGACGACGTACCTGCTCGCGATGGCTGCCTTCGGAGCCGGCTCGGCGTTCATCGGTACCGCGTCCGCGGCCGCGGTCGGTGACGTCATCCACGGCCGCGGCGGCACGGCCGTGGCCGCATACCAGATGGCCGGTGATGCGGGCACTTTCGTCGGGCCGCTCGTGGCGGGCCTGCTCGCTGACGAGTTTTCGTTCACGACCGCATTCCTGGCCAGTGCCGTGGTGGCGGGCGCCGGTGCGACCACGGTCGCGTTCATGCACGAGACCCGGTCGGCCTCGCCGACACCGGCTCCTACCCCTCGGCCAGGTGAGTCCTGAGCAAGCCGGCTGCCGCCTCGGCATGGTCGTGGGCGAGCAACCCCGCCGCGGCGAGCACGTAGCGACGGTCGAGGCGGAGGTCCGCTCGCTCGGGCATGCGCCACCCGCCGGTGACGTCCGAGAGCGCTGGCGCCAGGATCTCTCGAGCCGCTTTCGGCTCGCTATGCCGCAGCACCCCCCCGGAGCCGATGACCGTCTGAACCTGCCGAAGGTCGACGCCGGGGACCCGCACGTCGCGGTCGAGAGATGGGCGGGCATGCCGACGCAGCGCAATCGTCAGCGCGAGCCTGGCGAGCTGGTGGTCGACGGCGCAGTCTGCGTGATCGACCGGCAGCAGACCGGGGTCGTGATGGCGACGAGCCGCCACACTCGCCAGGCCTTCCAAGTCGCCTTGTTCGAGCAGCTGCTCGGTCACTGCCGCGCTGACCACGCCGGGAGCGCTCCACCGCATTCCAAGGTCGCCTTCAACCGTGCGCTGCCGCCGCTGCAGCTCAACCACGTCGCGGCCCAGCGAGGCGTCCTCGGGGTCGCGGGTCACGACCGAGTAGACGTCTGTGGTCGCTCCCCCGATGTCGACCACGAGCACATCGCCCGCGCCTGGTACCGAGCCCGCGCCGTCAGCGAAGAGCTCAACGCCGGCCAGAACGGCATCCGGCGTCGCCGCACGGACCAGAGCCGCGAAGTCGCGAGACGACGACAGGTGCTTGCCGCCGATGACGTGCTCGAGGAACATCCCGCGCAGCGCCGCCCGCGCCGGCTGGGGGTCGAGGGTCCCGATTGCCGGCAGCACGTTGTCGACCGCATGGACCACGACGTCGCCGGCGCGCAGGAGATCGACAACGTCATCGCGCACGTCAGCGTTGCCAGCGGCTACCACCGGCGCCGGCAGGTTGCTGCGGGCGAGCGAGTGCGCGTTTGCCAGGAGAACCTCGGCGTTGCCGCCGTCGGTGCCGCCGACGAGGAGAACCACATCGGGTCGAGCGGCGAGCAGCTCCTGAACGTCGGTGGGCCGCAGCAGCCCGCTCGTGACGTGCACGACGTGGCCGCCGGCCGTGAGCGCTACCCGCCGTCCCGCCTCCGCCGAAACCGCCCGCTCGTAGCCGACAACCGCGAGTCGCAGGCCGCCGCCGGCGCTCGAGCACAGGCGGACCTCGTCGGCGTTGCGCCCGACTCGCGCGGCCACGTCATCAAGGCATTGCTGCACACCGTGCATGACGTCGGTGATCGAGGTCGTCGCGGAGCTGGACGCGGCGAGCAGGCCACCTCCTGACACGTCGACCAGCGCCGCTTTGGTGAACGTCGACCCGATGTCCAAGCAGGCGATCAACGGCATGCAGCGTCCCCCGCGATCGAGATGCGGACAGCGTCGAGCCGGCGGGTCGCGACTGCGCGTGTCAAAATCGCGGCCGGCAGGGTGGGTCAGGCAAGCGCCTGGGCCAGGTCGGCGAGCAGGTCCTCGACTGACTCGATGCCCACCGAAAGCCGGACCAGGTCCGCGGGTACCTCAAGCGGGGACCCGGCGGCGGATGCGTGTGTCATCCGTCCCGGGTGCTCGATCAGCGACTCGACGCCGCCGAGGGATTCGCCGAGGGTGAACAGCTCGGCCCGGTTGCAGACCTCGATCGCGGCGTCCTCGCCACCGGCCACCCGGAACGAGACCATCCCGCCGAAGGCCCGCATCTGCTTCACCGCGATGTCGTGCCCGGGGTGGTCGGGCAGTCCCGGGTAGTGCACCGCGGTGACCCCGGAGTTCGCCACAAGTCCATCGACGATCCGTTCGGCGTTCGAGCAGTGCCGGTCCATCCGGATCCCGAGCGTGCGGATCCCGCGCAACACCAACCACGAGTCGAACGGGCCGGGTACCGAGCCGATCGCGTTCTGGTGGTATGCGAGCCGTTCCCCGAGCTCTGCGTTAGCCGCGACGAGCGCGCCGCCGACCACGTCGCTGTGCCCGCCCAGGTACTTCGTGGTCGAATGCACGACCACGTCCGCACCCAGCACCAACGGCTGCTGCAGGTACGGCGACGCGAAGGTGTTGTCGACCACGAGCAACGCGCCCGCGTCGTGCGCCACCCCGGCCAGCGCCGCAATGTCAGCGATGTTGAGCAGCGGGTTGGTCGGCGTCTCCAGCCACACCACCTTCGTCTGCCCCGGACGCACCGCGGCCCGCACCGCGTCGATGTCCGGAAGATGGGCCGGCGTCCACTCCAAGCCCCACCGGTCGAGCACCTTGGCGAACAGCCGGTATGTCCCTCCGTAGGCGTCGTCCGGGATCACCACATGGTCGCCAGGGGCGCATACCGTGCGCAACAGGGTGTCCTCGGCGGCCAACCCGCTGGCGAAGGCGAGCCCCCTTGCGCCGCCCTCGAGCGAGGCCATGCACTTCTCGAGCGAGGTTCTCGTCGGGTTCGCCGACCGGCTGTACTCATAGCCCGCGCGCAGGCCGCCGACACCGTCCTGCTTGTACGTGGACACCTGGTAGATCGGGGGCACGACGGCGCCGGTCCCCGGGTCCGGCTCCTGCCCCGCGTGGATCGCCCGGGTCTCGAAGCCATGCTGCGCACTCATGGCGCGAGCGTATGCGCAGCCGTCGGAACAGCAGGCCGGCCATCATGGTTGTGCTGGATGCCGCCCACCTTCTCCCGAACGAGGAGCTGCCCGCATGCTGTTCAGTAGCCACAAGACCCGGATGGTCACCTCTGACCATGCCCTCCCCGGTCGCGCGACCCGGCCCTTCCCGGTGCCCGCGACGCACGCCGTGCTCGGCACTCCGCTCGAGGGGCCGTTTGCGGCGAACCTCGAGGTCGCGTACTTCGCAACGGGCTGCTTCTGGGGCGCCGAGGAGATCTTCTGGCGAATCCCCGGCGTCTACTCGACCGCCGTTGGCTACCAAGGGGGGGTCACCCCGAACCCCACGTACGAGGAGGTGTGCTCCGCGCGGACCGGTCACACCGAGGCCGTCCAGGTCGTGTTCGACCCGGCCAAGGTGAGCTACGAGCAGCTGCTCAAAGTCTTCTGGGAGTCACACGACCCGACGCAGGGCATGCGTCAGGGCAACGATGTCGGCACTCAATATCGCTCAGCCGCATACGTCACCTCAGCAGAGCAGAAGACCGCTGCGATCGCGACGCGGGACGCGTACGAGCCTGTGCTGCGGCAGGCAGGCTATGACACGATCTCGACCGAGATCGCCGACGCCGGGCCCTTCTACTTCGCTGAGGACTACCACCAGCAGTACCTGTACAAGGTGCCCAACGGCTACCGCTGCCACTCCGCGACGGGGGTTTCGCTGCCCGCCCAGTGAGCGTGCGAGGGGCTGGCTCGGCCGATCATCGACCGGCGGCGGTGCTCACCGCACCAGGAAGCCGAGCAGGTCGGTCCGGGTCAACACCCCGGTCGGCTTGCCGTGGTCGAGGACCACCAGTGCGTCCGCCTTCTCCAGTTGCTCGACCGCGATGGCCACCGGCTCGCCCGCGCCGACCCCCGGCAGTGGCGCCGACATGTGGGTCTCGACCCGGTCCGCGAGGTGCGCGGATCCCGAAAACAAGGCCTCGAGCAGGTCGCGCTCGGCGACCGACCCCGCCACCTCCGCCGCCATCACCGGTGGTTCGGCACGCACGACCGGCATCTGCGAGACGCCGTACTCGCGCAGGATCGCAACCGCGTCGGCCACCGTCTCGTTCGGGTGGACATGCACGAGCTCCGGGATGCCGCCGGACTTTCGCCGCAGCACGTCCCCGACGGTCGCGCCCTGGTCAGCGGACAGGAAGCCGTAGGACGCCAGCCACTCGTCGTTGAAGATCTTGGACAGGTAGCCGCGCCCGCCGTCGGGCAACAGCACCACAACCAGATCATCCGGACCGGCAAGCTCGGCAACCCGAAGCGCGGCGACCGCCGCCATGCCGCACGAGCCACCGACGAGCAGGCCCTCCTCCCGGGCCAGACGTCTCGTCATCGCGAAGGAGTCCCTGTCGGAGACGGCGATGATCTCGTCGGCGATCTCGGGGTCGTATGCGGTCGGCCAGAAGTCCTCGCCGACGCCTTCGACGAGGTACGGCCTACCGGTCCCACCGGAGTAGACGGAGCCCTCGGGGTCGGCGCCGATCACCCGCACCCGGCCGCCCGAGACCTCCTTGAGGTAACGGCCCGTCCCGCTGATCGTGCCGCCAGTGCCGACCCCGGCGACGAAGTGCGTGATCTGGCCGTCCGTCTGCGTCCACAGCTCCGGCCCGGTCGTGCGGTAGTGCGAGGCAGCATTCTCGGGGTTGGAGTACTGGTCCGGCTTCCAGGCGCCCTCGATCTCCTGCACCAGCCTGTCGCTGACGTTGTAGTAGGAGTCCGGGTGCTCCGGCGGGACAGCGGTTGGGCATACCACAACTTCGGCCCCGTATGCCTTCAGCACGTTGCGCTTGTCCTCGCTGACCTTGTCCGGGCAGACGAAGACGCAGCGGTAGCCCTTCTGCTGGGCCACCAGTGCCAGGCCGACGCCGGTGTTGCCGCTGGTGGGCTCAACGATCGTGCCGCCCGGCTTCAGCGCACCGGACGACTCGGCGGCCTCGATCATCCGCACCGCGATGCGGTCCTTGACCGATCCGCCCGGGTTCAGGTACTCCACCTTGGCGAGCACGGTCGCGGGCAGACCCTCGCTGACCCGGTGGAGCCGGACCAGCGGGGTGTTCCCCACGAGAGCGACGACGCTGTCGTAGACCTCCACGAGGCTCACCTTAGGCGGAAGGCTCCCTCCCGCCCCGGTCGCAGGCAAGCGCCCGGGCTGCGCTATCAGGGTGCGGACCAGGGTTCGCCCAGGGTGATATTCGGCGTGCTCCGTCTGGCGCATACGGCACTATCAAGGGATGACTCGGGCTGATCGGGCACGCCGGATCGCGGCCCGCGCCGCCTTCGGCGGTGGCGGACTGGCCGCGGCTGGGGCCGGCTTGTTCGGGGTGCTTGTCGCCGAGGCCGCGCTGGCCCGTCGGTGGGTCGGGCCGATCGACCAAGAGCCGTTCGACGCCGACGGGGTCTATGGCACCGGCCACGGTGGGATCCGGCTGGCTGTGCTCGGTGACTCCAGCGCCGCCGGGCTCGGCGTCGACGAGCCGTTCCAGACCCCGGGCGCCGTGATCGCGACCGGGCTGGCCGAGATCAGCGGGCGCCCGGTCGAGCTGTTGTCGGTCGCGGTCGTCGGCGCGGAGACCTCGGGGCTCGAAGCCCAGCTCGAGCTGGTGCTCCCGTTCGCCCCCGATCTGGCACTGATCATGATCGGCGCCAACGACGTCACCCACCGCGTCAAGCAGGCGGTCAGCGTCCGGCTGCTCGGCGAGGCGATCGACAGGCTGCGTGAGCACGGCGCCGAGGTTGTGGTGGCCACCTGCCCCGACCTCGGCACCGTGGAGCCGGTCAAGCACCCACTTCGGATGGTCGCCCGACGGCTCAGCCGACAACTGGCCGCCGCTCAGGCGATCGCCGTGGTCGAAGCCGGTGGTACCGCGGTCTCGCTCGGCGACATCCTTGGCCCGGAGTTCTCGAAGTCCCCGAACGAGCTGTTCAGCTCGGACCGGTTCCATCCCAGCGCGTTCGGCTACCGACGATGCGCGGAGGTGCTGCTCCCGTCGGTCTGCGCGAGCCTCGGGTATGCGCTGCCGGAGGAAGAGCAGCCCGACATCCGCCGCGGTGAGGCTGTGCTTCCGGTGAGCGTCGCCGCCGCCGAGGCCGCCGACCAAGCCGGCACCGAGGTGGCCGCGGTCGACGTGGCCGGGCAGCACCGCGGGCCACGCGGACGATGGGCAGCGCTCCGGCATCGCCGTCGACGCGAGCCGGTGACCACGGAGACACTGGAGCCGGCGGAGTCGGCCGAGCCGGCGGAGACGTCGCCGCCGTCACAGGACCAGCCGCAGCTCCCGTAGCAGCTCGATGGCTCGTTGCCGGACACTGTCGGTGGCCGCGTCCTGTCGCATCCGCAGGACGGCGACCAGGTCGTTGCCGCATACGGCCACCTGGTCGCCCACGGCGGCATCGGTCAGCCGTGGAAGCATTCGGGGTTGGCCGACCAGGACCTGCGCCTGTGGAAGTTGGCCGGGTTGGGAGACGCTCACCATCCCGCCGACGTCCACAGTCGGAGGGAGCTCGAGGGGGGCGGTCAGGTCGGCCAGTGCCTGCGCGACGGCGCGTCCGGCGTCGGCCACGGACGCATGCGGGGGGAGCGGGCGAGCCAGCCTTGCGGGGCCGAGCGCACGCAGTCGGTCGGCAAGTCGCCGCACCTCAGTGGCCAGGTCGGAAACGAGTGGTGGGCTCGACGGCAGGCTCACGGGCGGAGTCTGGCATTTGAGTCTCGGATTGCCGCGCAGGACTTGTGTCCGAGGCAATGGCAAGGCACCGTGGAGGGACCATCCCAGCCCATCAGGAGGCGCACATGACCCTGAACCACTCGGAGGAGACTCACGCGAACCTCGTGGCCCGGTTGCCACAGGTGACCGGGCGAGAGCTCAAGGAATGGTTCGGGGCTATGGATGACGGGCCCGCGTTCGGGCGCTTCGACGAGAAGGTGCACTGGCTCGAGGACGAGTACGGGCTGCCGCACGGCTACGCCCGTGCGGTGGCGCACGAGTACGACCTGGCGCGAGCAGCCCGGCGTCGCTAGAGCCTCGTACAAGCCGACGAGGCCGCGTCCCGCGAGAGATCCGGGGACGCGGCCTCGTCGTTCGCGTGAGGGCTAGTCGCTGCTGTTGAGGATCGCCAGCAGGCGAAGCAGCTCGAGGTACAGCCAGACCAGGGTCACCATCAGACCGAAGCCCATCCGCCACGACTCCGGCTCGGGCAGACCGACGTTGATGCCCTGCTCGATGGCGTCGAAGTCGAGCACCAGGGAGAACGACGCCAGCGCGACACCGAGGGCGCACAGTGCGATCCCGAGCGGGCCAACGCCGTAGAAGCCCCAGCCACCGCCCACCCCGAAGAGCGCCGAGATCAGGCTGACGACGGCGATTCCCAGGTAGGAGAACAAGGCGACCATGAACATCTTCTGGAACTTCGGGGTCGCCCGAAGCCGTCCGGTCTTGTACAGCGCAAGCATCACGCCGAACGCAACCAAGGTGCCGAGGACCGCCTGCAGCACGATGTTCGGGCCATCACCGGTCTCAGACGCCTGGTCGACGTAGTCCTGGTAGAAGAGGCTGATACCCCCGAGGAAGACACCCTCGAGCAGCGCGTAGGCCGCGATCGCGGGCACGTTGACCGTGCGCTTGAACGAGATCATCAGTCCCAGCACGAGAGCGGCGATCATCGAACCGAAGGTCAGCAACGAGTTCCCCGCGACCCAGCCAACGGTTGCACCGGCGAGCAGGATCAGGAACAGGATGCTGGTCTTGACGACGACGTCGTCGATCGTCATCCGCTGACCGGTGGTGGTCCGGTCGTACATCTCCTGGAGCTGCTGCGGAGTCGTCTGCGCGCCGGCTGCGTCGACGGTTGCTGTCTGGGAGGGTGCCGGGTTGAAGGTCGCGTACCCCTGGTCGCCAAGTTCGCGACGGAGGAACGGGTTTCTGCTTTCTGCCATGGGCCAATGGTACGACGTCGCAGGGCTTCTCACGTGCACACGACCGTGCCCCCGGTGGGACTCGAACCCACATGCCCTTGCGGGCCACGGATTTTAAGTCCGCTGTCTCAGCCGGTTGGACTACGGGGGCGCGCTCCCAAGCGTAGGTGTGGGGGGAGCGGAACCCCAGCAGGCGGAACGGAGACGACCGCGCTAGAGGTACCTCCTCCGAGGGAACAACGCGTGCGCCCCCGCCACCCGGTCGATGAAGATGAGCCCGTCGATGTGGTCTATCTCGTGCTGGATCGCCCGTGCCTCGAAAGCATCCGTCGTGATCACGACCTCAACTCCAGTTCCGGGCGCATACCCGACGACGACCAGGCGGGTCGCGCGCTTCACGTCGCCGGTGAGGTCGGGCACGGACATGCAGCCCTCGCGCCCCTTCTCGTTGCGCGAAGCCTCGTCGATACGCGGGTTCACGAGGACGAACGCGCCATGCGATGCGCGCGTCTTCGGGTGCACCGACACGTCGACGGAGAAAACCCGCGCTGCGACGCCGACCTGGTTCGCGGCCAGCCCGACGCAGCCGGGCGACACCGCTTGGGTCGCCAGCAGGTCCGCGGCCAGCTGGGCGACACTCGGGCTGCGCGGGTCCACCTCGTCGCAGCGGGTGGAGAGGATGGCATCCGGAGCGCGCACCACGGGTCGGACCCGCCCGGCCGGCAGCGTCACAGAACGTCGGTCTCCGCCGGGCGAAGGGTCGCCTCAACCCCGAGCTCGTGCGCCCGCGCGGTCAACGCGTCCGAAAGCGCTGGTACGTCGACCGACGACGGGAGCTCGACCTCGGCGACCACGACGTACAGCGATCCGGTCAACCGCGTCGTGAGGTCGGTGATGTTGCCGCCCACGTCGGCCAGCACTTGGGTCACGCCTGCGACGATGCCGGCGCGGTCGCCGCCGTGCACAGTCACGACGTATGCGTCCCCCACCGGGCCGCTGTCGAGTTCGGGCGGGACCGCCCTGACGGCGACCAGCAGGTCGACCGGGAGCCGTTCAACCAGCACCCGCTCGATCTCGGACGAGGACGCCTCGGTGGACACGATCAGCGTCATCGCGAAGTGGCCGCGGAGCAGCGTCATCGACGAGTCCTCGATGTTGCCGCCGTGCTCGGCCAACGCCGACGTCACTGCGGCGATGATGCCGGGGCGGTCGTGCCCGAGGACGGTGATCGCGAGCTGCGGCATGCCCGCAGCCTAGAGACGCGCCCTTCAGGCAACGTCCAGCTTGTCTCCTTCGATCCTCGCCTGCGCCCCGGTCGCGATCTGGAACTCCCGGAACGGCTCGTGCATCGACCACAACGAGACGACGTCGCGCCGGAACAATAGGGCGAGAGTCCAGTCGGCAACGACCTGCGACTTCCGCGAGAACGTCGGCACCCGGCTCACGTGGTACGTGCGGTGCATCCACCAGGCGAGGAACCCGCGCACCTTGACGCCGTACACCTGCGCGACTCCCTTGTAGAGGCCCAGCGAGGCCACCGACCCGACGTACTTGTGGTGGTAGTCCTCCAGCGGGAAGCCGCGCAAGTGCGCGATCACGTTGTTGGCGAGCACTTTGGCCTGGCGCACGGCGTGCTGCGCCGACGGTGACGTGAACTGCCCGGGGTTGGTCAGGTCCGGGACCGCGGCGCAGTCACCCGCGACCCAGGCGTCGTCGTAGCCCTCGACCCGAAGTGCTGCGCTGGCCCGGACCCGGCCCCGCTCGTCGAGTGGCAAGCCCGACCGGGTCACGAGCGGGTTCGGCTTGACACCCGCGGTCCAGACCAGGGTCTGGGCGTCGAACTCCTCACCGTCTGAGAGCACGACGTGCCCGTCGACGCAGGACTCGAGCCTGGTCTCGAGCCGGACCTCGATGCCCCGCTTGCGCAGTTGTTCCACGGTGTAGCGACCCATGTCCTCGCCGACCTCGGGCAGGATCCCGGAGGTCGCTTCGACGAGCACCCAGCGCAGATCCTCGGGCCGCACGTGCTGGTAGAACCGGGTGGCGTAGCGGCTCATGTCCTCCAGCTCGGCCAGCGCCTCCACGCCGGCATACCCGCCGCCGACCACGACGAAGTTGAGGTTGCGGCGCCGGACCTGCTGGTCGGTGGTCGACTCGGCGATGTCCAGACACTCAATGACCCGGTTGCGCAGCTGGATGGCTTCCTCGACGTTCTTGAAG